>JANLQB010000708.1:0-7859 GCA_031367565.1 Verrucomicrobiota bacterium | reverse complement strand
TACTGGCCGTAAAGCGAAATCGCAGCCTTTTCCTGATTGTCTGACAGCAGAAGGTTCAACGCGGACTACATCGGCGTACCAGATGAAATCGGCGGGATTGGCAGACCAGCGCCAGTTCGTCATTGGTCTGCCCGGTGAATCTCTTTCCCCTATCATCCTGCTCGTGATTTCCATGACCGTCATCGCCGGGGAGGCGCACGCTCCGCTGGATTCCGATCGCGCCACCGCTCTCGCGCGACTCGCGTTAAAGGGCATCGACAGGGAGTTTCCAAACAAGCCCGACTCGACGCGCATCTCGCCGCCGAAAATATCGCGACTGAACCCGTCTCTTCACGATAAAGCGCGCCGACGAAGTAGCGGAGATGACGGAGTTCCAGGCGCAGCGAAGATGCCTTTCCGGCATGGTAAGACAAGGAACATGGTATTTCCAAAAGCCACGCCGCCCGGCGTAACCTCAGCCCATGATCACATTCAGAAAAAGCAACGACCGGGGCCACGCCGAGCATGGCTGGCTCGATTCGTATCACACCTTCAGCTTCGCGGATTACCACGATCCGAAGTGGATGGGCTACCGCAGCCTTCGCGTCATCAACGACGATCTCGTGAGGCCGGGCATGGGCTTCGGCAAACATCCGCATCGCGACATGGAAATCATCACCTACATCCTCAGCGGCCAGCTCGCGCATCAGGACTCGATGGGCAATGGACGCACGATCACCACGGGCGAATTTCAATACATGGCCGCAGGGAGCGGCGTGCAGCACAGCGAACAAAACCCGAGCGGCACCGAAGCCGTGCATCTCCTGCAAATCTGGATCATGCCGGATGAAAGCGGTGTAAAACCACGCTACGCCGAGAAGTCGATGAAAGACGCGGCGACGGGAGTGCTCCATCTCATCACGAGCAAATCAGGCCGCGACGGTTCGATCGCCATCCACCAAGACGCCGATCTTTACCTCGGCAAACTCGACGCGGATCAAATCGTGACGCACCAACTCGGCGAAAATCGCCACGCGTGGCTGCACGTCGCCGAGGGCGAAATCACGCTCAACGGCCAGATGCTCACCGGGGGCGATGCCGCCGCCATCCGCAACGAAAGTGCGCTCGAACTGCGCGGCTTGAAAGCATCGCAAGTCCTGCTCTTCGACCTCACTTAAAGTCCAATACGGCACCAGCCGCGACGAGACGGCTCCAGCGCGCGCGTGAGAACCGCAGCTTGTTTCTCACGCGCGCCCCACGTAGCTTCGCGGCCCTTTTTCTAAAAAAACCATGAGCCAGCCCCAACAAGATAAGACCGCCATTTCACCCCGCCGCGACGAGGATTTTCCTGAGTGGTATCAACAGGTCGTGCGGGCGGCGGATATGGCGGAGAATTCGGATGTGCGCGGGTGCATGGTCATCAAACCCTGGGGCTACGGGCTTTGGGAGGCGATGCAGCGGACGCTGGATCGGATGTTCAAAGAGACGGGGCACAAGAACGCTTACTTCCCGCTTTTCATCCCGCTCTCGTATTTGGCGAAGGAGGCAGCGCACGTCGAAGGCTTCGCGAAAGAGTGCGCGGTGGTGACGCATCACCGGCTGGAAAGTGACGGCGCGGGCGGGCTGCGTCCGGCTCCTTCGGCTCAGCTCACGGAGCCGCTCGTGGTACGGCCGACGAGCGAGACGATCATCGGGGCGAGTTATGCGAAATGGGTGCAGTCGTGGCGCGATTTGCCGATCCTCATCAATCAATGGGCGAACGTGGTGCGCTGGGAAATGCGGCCCCGCGTCTTCCTGCGCACGGCGGAGTTTTTGTGGCAGGAAGGTCACACGGCCCACGAGACGGACACGGAGGCGCTCGCGGAGACGGATCTCATTTTGGGCATCTATGAAAAGTTTGCGCGCGAGTGGCTGGCGCTGCCGGTTTTTACGGGCGAGAAAAGCGCGGGAGAGCGTTTCCCCGGTGCGGTGAAGACGCTGTGCATCGAGGCGATGGTGCAGGATCGGAAGGCGATCCAGGCGGGCACGTCGCATTTCCTCGGGCAGAATTTTGCGAAGGCGAGCGGCATCCAGTTTCTCTCGCGTGACAATAAACAGGAGCACGCGTGGACGACGAGTTGGGGCGTGAGCACGCGGCTGATCGGCACCGTCATCATGGCGCATGGCGATGACGACGGACTCATCCTGCCGCCGCGCGTCGCGCCCGCGCACCTCGTCATTTTGCCCGTCACGCCGAAGCCCGATACGCGCGATGCGGTGCTCGCTGCGGTGGAAAAACTCGCGGCGGATTTGCGCACGCAAACTTACGCGGGCGAACCGATCCGCGTGGAAATCGACAAGCGCGACATTGGCGGCGGGCAGAAGAATTGGGAGTGGATCAAGAAGGGCGTGCCGCTGCGCGTCGAGATCGGCCCGCGCGATTTGGAAAAGGGCAGCGTGGCCGTTGCACGCCGCGATCGTGGTCCGAAAGAGAAGGAGTTTCTCCCGACCGCAGATTTCGTCGCGAAGACGGCGGCAATCTTGGAAGAAATCCAAGATGGGCTGCTCGCCCGCGCCACTGCGCTGCGCGATGCGAATACGGTGAAGATTGACACGAAGGAAGAGTTCTACGCTTTTTTCACCGCGAAGAATTCCGACAAGCCCGAAATCCACGGCGGCTTTGCGCTCGCGCACTGGAATGGCTCGGCGGAGGTCGAAGAGAAGATCAAGGAAGACCTCAAAGTCACGATCCGCTGCATTCCCTTTTCGGGCACGGAAGACGGCGGTAAATGCATCCTCACCGGCGAGCCGAGCCTGCGGCGCGTCGTGTGGGCAAAGTCTTACTGACGGCTCACAGGCTCGGCAAAAATAACCGCGAGGGACGCGAAGCGGAAACGCCTCCCGGCGTTGTCGGGGAGGCAACTTTGCCTTTCCGACTCCTTCGCGCTTTATGCGCCCTTTGCGGTTTCAAACTCCGCCGCTGCTACTGAGCCGCGCGCGTTGCGCCTTTCGCCTTCTCGATCGCGGCGATGAACGCCTCGGGACCGCCTTCCATGTAGCCGAGCTGGCCGATCTTCTTCCCGGTCGCATCCAGCACCACGACGGAAGGGAATCCCTTGATCCCATATTCCTTCGCCAGCGCGTCGTGCTTCTCCTGCTTGCTCTTCGGCAGCGGCTTCGACTGCGGGAAATCCACCTCGATCAAGACCAGATTGTCTTTCGCGTATTTCTTAAACTCCGGCTTCGCGAAAACTTCCTTGTCCAGCTTCATGCACCAACTGCACCAGTCCGAACCCGTGAAATCCACCAGCGCGATCTTCCCCTCCTTCTTCGCCTGCTCCACTCCCTTCTGGTAATCCTCGCCCCAGCCCGGTTTGGCAAAGGCGGCGGAGGTGAAGGCGAACAGGACGGCGGCGGTGCGAAGGGAATTGGTCAGGGTATTCATAGGAGAGCTGTGACATCCTTTTCGGTGATGCGTTCATTTGCGGAAAGACTCCGCGCGGCCGCTTGGGGAGGGCGGCGGGGCGTGGGGCGGGGATTCCGGGACGCGTGCGCTCCCTGGAGCTATCTTTTCGCGCGCGGGTCGAGGGCGTCGCGGAGGGCATCGCCGAGAAAATTGAGGGCGAGCAAGGTTACGGACATGACGCTGGCTGGGAAGAGGAGGAGCCACCAGTAGCTTTTGACGGGGTTGATGACTTGGGCACCTTCGCTGAGGAGGCTGCCCCAACTGGCTTGGGGGGCTTGGACGCCGAGGCCGAGGAAGCTGAGGAAGCTTTCGTCGAGGATGACGGCGGGGATGGTGAGGGTGAGGTAGATGATGACGATGCCGATGAGATTTGGGAGGAGATGCCGGAGGATGATGCGGGTGTGGCTTTGGCCGAGGGCGCGGGCGGCGAGGACGAATTGCTGCGACTTCAGCGCGAGGACCTGGCCGCGGACGATGCGGGCCATGGTGAGCCATTCGATGAGGCCGAGGCTCACGATAAGGATGATGATTTTAGAGTAGCCGACGAGGCCGGTGAGGCCGATGCCGTTGAGCCAGGTCTTGAAGTGGCGGTCGAAGATGAAGGTGACGAGGATGAGGATGATGAGGCGCGGGATGGCGTAGAGGATTTCTACAAAGCGCATCATGAGGGCGTCGGTGCGGCCGCCGACGTAGCCGGAGATGAGGCCGTAGGTGGTGCCGACGAAGAGGGCGATGAACGCGCCGCAGAAGCCGACGAGGAGGGAGATGCGCGCGCCTTCCATGACTCGGGCGAAGGAGTCGCGCCCATTGACGTCGGTGCCGAAGGGGTGGGTGCTGTTCGGTGGGGAGTATTGCGCGTTGGAGGTGGCGTGGGGGTCGATGCCGAAGACGTTCAGGCCGAAGACGGCGAAGGCGAGGACGGTGACGAGGAGGATCGCGGCGACGATGGCGATGGGGTTTTTGCGCAGCCTTTTCCATGCGCCGGGCGGGGTGGCGGCGGGGCTACTCATAGAGTTTGATGCGGCGGTCGAGCAGCGTGTAGGCGACATCGACGAAGAGATTGAAGACGACGAGGATGGTGCAATCGACGATGACGACGCCGACGAGGAGGAAGACGTCGTTGTTTAAGATGGAGTTGATGAAGAAAGGGCCGGCGCCGGGAATGTTGAAAATGGTTTCGACGACGAGGGAACCGGTGAGGAGCGCGGCGGCGAGCGGGCCGAGGTAGCTGACGACGGGGAGGATGGCGACTTTGAGGCCGTGCTTGTAGATGGTCTGCGTCTCGGAAAGACCTTTGGCGCGGGCGGTGCGCATGAAGTCTTGCTGGAGGACTTCGAGCATACTCGTGCGCATGAGCCGGGCGATGTAGGCGATGTAGGGTCCGGCCAGGGTGATGGCGGGAAGGATGAGGTTTTTCCAAGAGACCCAGCCGCCGACGGGGAGCCAGCCTAGCTTTAAGGCAAAGAAGAGGATGAGCACCGGGCCGGTGACGAAGGTGGGGATGCTGATGAGGGCGAGCGCACCGAGCATCGCGGTGGTGTCGATCGCCGTGTGGTGTCGCACGGCGGCGAGGCTGCCGAGCCAGATGCCGGCGGTGGTGGCGATGATGAAGGCGACGACGCCGAGCGTGATGGAAATAGGCAGGCTGTCGGCGAGGATTTCGCGGACGGAGCGGTCGCGGTATTTTAGAGAAGGCTGGAGATCGCCTTGCAGCAGGCCGCTGTAGTGGCCGGAGGCGTTGGGGCGGACGCCGAGGTAGGTGGTGTATTGTTCCCAGAGCGAGCCGTCGAGGTTGAAGCGTTCTTTGAGCTGCTGCTCGATGGCCGGGGGGATGGCGCGCTCTTTTACGAAGGGTCCGCCGGGGGCGATGCGGACGAGGAAAAAGGTGATCGTGATGACGCAGAAGAGGACCCCGAGGAGCGAGGCAAAGCGGCGGAGGATGAAGGTGATCACGCGGGAAAAGCGGAAAGCGGAAAGTAGAAAGCAGAAAGCAAAAATGCCCGAGCGCGTGACTGCTTTGCCTTCGGTTTTTCAAGATTTCGAATCATTCGGGTTGGTTTCGGATTTCGATGTTCGGATTTCGGATTTTCACCCGAGCCGTTCCTTCGCCTGCTCGAAATAACCGGGGTCGATCTCAAAGCCGATGAATTTTTCCACGCCGCAAGCCTGCGCGCCGAGGGCGCTATGGCCGATGCCGAGGAAGGGATCGAGCACGACCAGATCGGGCCGCGCGCCGTGGAGGCGGATGCACCATTCGGCGAGTTGCGCGGGGAAAGTGGCGGGGTGCGGGCGGTCGTGGTCGCGGCTGTTGATGGTGTCGTAAGGGATGAACCAGTTGTTGCCGCGGCAGCGTTTGTCCTGTCCGCCCGTGTGGCCCCAACGGGCGATGTTGCTTTTGTCGGAATACTCGACGCCGACGGCGCGCCGGTCGAGCTGGACGACGCCCAATTTCGTGAGGTGGAAAATGTATTCGTGACAGTCCGTGATGAAGCGTTTGGAGTTGATCGGTTTGAAATGCCCCGCGCTGACCGGCGGACCCTTGCGCGGATGGACCGTGATGGATTTGATCCAGTGTAGGGTGTTTTGGAGGCGGAAGAGCGGCTGGAATTTGATGACGATCTCGTGCGGGAGCAGCGGATTTGAGGGGGAGGCTCCCACGTTTAGAAAAAAGGATCCGTTCGCCTTCAACACACGCCGGATCTCCCCGGCCCACTCGCAGCACCAGTCGAGATAAGCCTCGCGCGGCATGTCGTCGCGATACTTCGAGTAAGCGATGTCGAGATTGTAGGGCGGCGAAGTCACCACCACGTCCACGGACCCGGCGTCCAGCGCGCGCATTCCCGCGAGGCAATCGCCGAGGCGGAGATCGAGCTGGGTGCGGGACGGACTGCTGAAAAGGTCGCTCATGTCGAGGCGCGCATCATTTTCAGAAGGCGGGACGTTTTGCATTGCCAAAATGCGGGTGGAGCGTAGTTCTGCGCGCGCCTCCCGCCTTAAAATGCGACGCCTTCTTCTCCCGCTTCTCAGCCTTTTCGTCACCTCAGCGTCCGGGCCGGCGGCAAGTCCCACGGTCTCCGGCGACCTCGCGGTGCTTCAGGGAGACCTCGCCGCCGCACCGGCCAACGCGCCCGTTGCTGTGAAAAACGCGATCCGGGCCGTGAACACGATCATCCGCAAGCCCTACCGCTGGGGCGGCGGGCACTCCACGTTTTTCGACATCGGCTACGATTGCTCCGGCACCGTCTCTTTCATGCTCCACTACGCAGGAGTCCTGGATGCGCCCGCATCCTCGAAAAGCCTCCTCACCTGGGGTCAGCCTGGGCCGGGGCGCTGGATCACCGTTTATGCCCGCTCCGGCCATGCCTTTGCCGTGGTCGGCGGTCTACGGCTCGACACGACCGGGCGAAAGGAAGGCGAAGGCCCTCGCTGGCGCGCGGAGAGCCGGGATTTATCGAGGTTCACCGCCCGACATCCGCCGAGACTTTGATTCGGTAGAATGGCGGGCGCGGATTCCGTCGTGGGAAGATACAAAATAGTGAAAGAATTATTTTGACAGAGAACAAGTCCGGCTGTGTAAATACGATGTATGCACCGCACTGCTTCCCCACAAACCCCTAAAGCCGCGCTCGCCATGGCCCGCAGGGGCGGCTCGCAAGCTGGATTTAGCTTGATCGAAATCACTCTGGCCATCGGCATCATCGCCTTCGCCTTCGTCGCTCTTTTCGGCTTGCTGCCGACCGGCATGCAGACCTTTCGCGCATCGATCGATGCGACGAATGACATCACGATGCTTCAGGAAATGAACGCGATGGTTCAGGTCACGAGTTGGGCTAAACTTGACACCATCGACTATCGGGGCGGCGACATCTATTACTTCGACGAAGAGGGGCGTCGCACCGACTCCAAAAAGGTCTCGGCGAGCGAACCAGCGGTGAAAGCGCGCCGACTTTACCAAGTGAAGCTCGTCGTGGAGAAATGCTATCAACCCGGGGTAACCGCTAAGAATCCGGACCCAAAACGCGAACTAAAAGACGCCAGGCGCGTCGTCGTAGTCATCGGCGATCTCGTTAAACCGAAATCCGTCAAAGACTTCGACTCCATTACTAGTTCCGCGGATTTGGCCAAAAACGGAAAAGCCCTGGAAGTTCGTTCCCGCACCTTTCTCATCACCCGAATGGAAAGCGAATCGTAAACAACCATTCCCGATCCCATGAACCACCCCACTCTTACCCCCCTCTCGCTTCACCGCCGCGGCTTCACGCTGGTCGAGTTAATGGTTTCCACCGCCTTGATTGCCCTTTTGATGCTGCTTCTCCTCGGCACGGTCGATCAAACACAAAACATCTGGAAACGGACCACGGCGAAAGTCACCCAATTTCAAGCAAGCCGGGCCGCTTTCGAAGCCATGAATCGGCGTCTCAGCCAGGCCACCCTT
>JANLQB010000681.1:0-3271 GCA_031367565.1 Verrucomicrobiota bacterium | reverse complement strand
TCGAACGCGCGTTTTCCGCCGGGGAGTTCCTGCAAAATATCGGTGCCGGTGATGTCCATCGGCATGAGATCGGGCGTGAATTGGATGCGGCTGAAGGACAGCGACATCGTTTCCGCGAGGCGGGAAATCAGCAGCGTCTTTGCGAGCCCCGGCACCCCCATGAGCAGCGCGTGGCCGCGGGCGAAAAGGCAGATCGCGAGCTGCTCGATGACGGTTTGCTGGCCGACGATGATTTTCCCCAACTCGGAGGCGAGTCGCTGGTAAACGGATCGAAGCTCGTCGATGGCATCGACATCATCCTTGGGAAGCGGGGCGGAAACTGGGTCGTGATTCATAGCGCGTGGAAGCCGGGGCCTGTTGCAGCAGGATTTTTCCGAATCGGGAAGCACCGAAATGCGAACGAAGATCGCGGATGAATGAAGCGAAAGGTTGAAGTCTGGGCGGGGACAATGGCACGGTTCGGATTTCATGGCCGAGAGATCGAAAATTTTCATCGCTTACTGTTTCCCCGAGAAACGGTGGCTCGACCGCGTGCAGGCGGCGCTGGAACCGTTTGCGGGCGAGGGGCGCTGCGTGGTTTGGGACGAGCGGAAACTGAAGTCGGGCATCGCGTGGAAAGCGGAGCTGCCCGACGTGCTGGCGACGACGAAGGTGGCGATGATGATCGTGAGCGATCTGTTTCTCGAATCGGATTTCGTCACACGCGCGAAGCTGCCGGCGCTGCTGGAAAAAGAACGCGAGAGCGGTCTGGAAATTTGCTGGGTGCTCGGCGGGCAATGTCTTTTCGAGCTGGCCGGGCTGAAGGAATCCGATGCGGGGAACAGCGTGGGCTCGGCGTTCGACGGGCTCGGGCTGGCGCAGCGGGATACGGCGGTGGCGGCGATTGCGAAGAAAGTGGCGGGTTATCTCGGGGTCGAGGCGATCGCGCCGACCGCGGAGCCCGTGCCGAAAAAACCGCTGCTCCCATCGGCGATCCCGCAAGTGCTGGAGCCGAAGCCGATGCGGAAACGGAAGCGCCCGACCGGGCCGAAAAATGCCGGGGAACCGGAGACGCAACAAGAGCCGTTGCTCCCGAAAACGCCCGCAGCGCCTGCGCCAGCGTCGCCGATTGCGCCGGTGGAAAGACCTGCGTTCGTTCCGATTTTTGCGAAGGAGCCAGAGCCAGAGCCCGCGCCGATCGCGAAAAGCTCCGAAGTCGTGCCGGCAACGCCGTTCGCGCCGTCGGTGCCGGTGTCCGCCGCTTCGCCAGTTTCAACCGCGCCGAGTGCGCCACCGGCCGAAAAAGAAAGCCCGCCGCCGCCCGTTTCACCCCTGCAAAGTTCGCCATCGGCAGCGAAGGAAATCCCGCCGCCCGTCGAGCCCGCGCCGGTGGAAAAGCTCCCGCCGCTTTCCACGCGCGAGCGTTCACTCGATACGATGATCCAGGTCCGGCAGACGACCGTGGTAAAGCTGAGCAAGCTCGGGAGCTGGCTGACCGTTTTCGCCGCCGCTTTTGCTTTCGGCGCGCTCGTCGTACTCTTTTTACAAAGCATCGAGCACTTCCTGTTCGTCATCGGATTCGCCATTTTTGTCGCGGGACTCGGCAGGTGGCTGAATGCGCGCTCGCGTTTCCTCGGGCAGGAACTGGTGGGCATGCGCTACACGAGCAGCGGGCTCGCGGATGAATTTCTGCCGACGCGGCAGCGCGAGACTTTGGTGCGAAAAGCCGACGAATATCTCGCCAAAAACTGACACAAATTTATGGCCGTACCGAACACACCCAATGCCGACCTCGAACAGGCGCTTTTCAAGGCAAACCTGAAGGAGAAAAAACTCCGCCGCCGCGCCACGATGGCCGTCATCGTTCCGCTCCTCGCGGGGCTGGTGTGGCTGGCTTATTCCTACCGCGAGCTTTCCATCTTGCAGTGGCAGGCGGACGAAGTGGTGGGGCAAAAAGCGGCCGTGCAGCAGCGCGAGCAGGACGCGAATCAGCGCGTGGCGGACGCCGATGCCCAACTCGCCGCGACGGAGGCGAGCGTGCAGACTTTTCAGCAGCAGGAGAAAGCGGCGACCGACCACGCGAACGACATGCGCCAGCGGCTCGTGAAAGTGCGCGATGAAATCGGCGGCCTCGGCGCGCTGCTCACCGATCTCGGTTCGGCGAAGGCGAAGGCGTCGAAGCTGATGAACAGCGAGCCGGTCGAAACGCAGATCACCGAAGTCCGCGCCGCGCTGAGCAAAAGCCTCGCGCGGGCCGAGCAGGAGATCGACAAGGCGCTGCCACCCGAAGAGCAAAAAGCGCGGATTTATATTTTCATGTCGGACGATGCGCAGAGCGCGATGGCAAAGGAACTCGCGGCCGTTTTGGAAGGCGCGGGCTTCGACATGGCGGGCGTGTCGAAGAATTCCACGCGCCGACTGGAGGAGTCGGAAATCCGCTATTTCCGCGAGCCGGAAGACAAGGCGGACGCGACGCGTTTGCAGGATTTGTTCATCAAACAAACCGGCCAGAGCGATTGCAAAATCATCCGCACGAGCGATCCGGATAACGCGAGCGGCAGCCGGAAATTCCAAATCTGGATCGGCAAACCGACGACGGCTGTCCGCTAAAATTGGCGATTGCCCCGAAGCCAGCGCCACTTATCAAAATGCGCGCTCTCAAAAACGTAAACTCTGACCCTATTTCCCCGTGAAACTCTTCATCCCCGGCCCCGTCCAAGTCTCCGAAAAAACCTTCGCCGCATTCTGCCAGCCGATGATCGGCCATCGCAGCGGCGATTTTAAGAAGCTCTACGGTGGCATCCAACCACGCTTGCAGGAGTTGTTCGGAACAAAGCAGCCCGTGTTTCTTTCCACATCGAGCGCGTGGGGCGTGATGGAAGGTGCGATCCGCAACCTGGTGGATACGAAGAAAGTGCTGAACTGCATGTGCGGCGCGTTTTCGGACAAGTGGCTCGACGTTTCCAAACGCTGCGGGAAGCAGGCGGACGGCTTGCAAGTCGAGTGGGGCCAGCCGATCCGGCCCGAACAGCTCGATGCGAAACTCGCGACCGGCGAATACGAAGCGGTGACGATCATCCACAACGAAACCTCGACCGGCGTGATGTCGCCGATCGCGGAACTTGCCGGGGTGCTGCGCAAATATCCCGATGTGCTCTCGATCGTGGACAGCGTTTCGTCGTTCAGCGTCGTGCCGCTGCCGATGGACGAACTCGGCCTCGACGTGCTGCTCACCGGCTCGCAAAAGGCGCTCGCCATGCCGCCCGGCCTCGCGCTTTTTGCCGCGAGCGAG
>JANLQB010000680.1:0-2014 GCA_031367565.1 Verrucomicrobiota bacterium | reverse complement strand
ATGCGCGCCACGACACGCCCGCGCTTGGTGAGTTCCACGGTTTCACCCTCCTCGATCCAGCGGAAGACGCTGGGAAAGCGGTTACGGAGATCGGCGACGGTCGCGGTTTTCATCGTGAGACAAAGAAGTCTCATTCCGATGAGTGGGCAACTTCCATTTGGACGCCCTTCCCCGGCACTCCAGCGCTTGCATAGGCTCATCCGTGAAGGCTAGCCCTATGCTGCCGAAACGACGAATCTCGGCCCTGTGAGCACCGATGACGTCCAATCGCTTCCGGCTAATCCTGACCGGCAGGCGGATGGGATGCTGCGCGGGTGTAAGTTCCAAGTGTTGAATGCTATTAGCGCGTGGCCGGACCTTCGAGGTGATGAGCGGTTGGCGGTCGAGGGTGCGAAAGACTTCGACGGAGCGTACCCTCTTTCCAAGTCCACTCACACTCCGGCAAAAGCGCAGTTTCGCGATAAAACCATTGAATGCGCGGCGACTCTGGAAAGGTCGCTGGGTCGAAGCGTTGCACGCGAGCGCGGTCGATCATGGCTGGGGCGCGGCAGGACGTGCGGCACGGCGAGGGAGCCAGCGGTTTAGCTGCGAGAAATAAGGCGGGCTCGACTGCGCGACAAAAAACCCACGGCCATTACCGCAAGTCTGGCGCGTCGAAACCCACTCGATCCGAACCGGAAAAAGCAGCTCCTGAACAGCTCGTTTGTCGGCGCGCTCCGCAGAGTTCGCGTGCATCAACGATCCCCTTCCCGCTCGAAAAAAATTGGTTTTGTTACACTCTTGCTACACCCAACCCCATTTTCCTCTGTAAAAATGCACTCGACGGGGGTCGAACCCATAACCTCTGCCTTCGGAGGGCAGCGCTCTATCCAGTTGAGCTACGAGTGCTTTAAAATGTCTGACCGAACCGTGTCGGACGCGCCTACTATGCGCGGCGAAAACGGTGTGGCAAGCAAATGAAAACCGGGGAAAATTTCGGGCAGGAAACGAGTCGCCGCGCGCTTCGATTCATTCGCTCGTTTCCCAGCGCAGGTTTTTGAAGACCGTTCGCTTTTCGCCCGCGCCGGTGCCGGAGAGGCAGAGAAAATCCACGTCCTTCCAACTCGCGAGCGGTGCGTCCTTGTCATCGTGAAAATCGGACGGCGAAAGAGAGAGCGTGGTCCATCCGTCTTTGACTTCACCGGGCTTCTGAACGGCTTTGTAGTTCATCTGGCCGGGTTGGAAAAACTTCGTGACCACGGAGACTTCGAGCGACATCGGAAACGCTTCGGCCCAAACATCCAGCAGCAGCGCGGAAGTGTCTTCGCGTTTGAATTGCGGATCGCCGAGCGCGGCGGTGGCGAATGAAAATGCACCCGGTTGCGCGTGGGTAAAACCACGCTCGCCGCGCAGGCCGGTCCACGGCTGGAGCAGCGCGGTTTGATTCAGTGGATCGGTGCCCGCGAGCCACCAAAACCACGTACGGCCGTCGTCCATCGAGTCGATGAGCGCAGTGCGTTGCAGCGTCGGATGCACGGATGGTAAATCGCGCGCGACGACCTTGATCAGGCGCGTGCTGAGGTGGATGCCCGAACGATAGGTAACATTGGCAAAAGCGTAGATCGTGTCGTCGGGCGACAAGATCGGCGCAGGCGCGGCGTAGCGATCGTCCGCGATTTTCGTCGCGGTGACTTCCCGGTAAAAGCGGCTCGTCGGCCACGTATTGTTCAAGCCGTAACGCGCGGTCACGCTCTCGACTTCACCGGGCTGCACGACCTGCACGATGAGGCGCGGGATCGCCTCGCTGCCCCGCACTTCGATCGTCGGCGACTCTGGCCACGCGGGGCCGACGCCTTTGAGATGAAAGTCCATCCACAGCGCAAGATCCTGCGCTTCCGCCGGTTCGATGTGATGAATGCTGCGTGGCGTATAAACCTCGCGCAGCATCGGTGACTGCGTCGCCAGCGCGAGCGTGCGCATCCCGAAATCGAGCCGCCCGTGATGGTCGTTCGACGCATTCATAAAAAGCAGCGGA
>JANLQB010000659.1:0-2480 GCA_031367565.1 Verrucomicrobiota bacterium | reverse complement strand
GCGGAGTTCCCCGCATCGCTCATTTCCCAAGTGCCCGCCGGCGCGGTCGGCGCGCTCCGGCCGCTCGGGATGGCGCCCGAGCGTTTCCAGGCGCGACTGAGTAGGGAATGCGCCCCTCCGCGCCCCAGCGTTCGCCATCCGTACCGGCGGAAGCGGCGAGCAATTTCGCCGCGCGATCATTCACGCCGAGAACCGCGCTTGTTGCGAGCAAAGCGGGCCGAAGCAGGAAAAAGCGGTTGAACATGAACCGCCACCTTTCCATCCGGCGGCTTCGCTTTGGCCAGAGCCTTCCTGCACGACGTGCGAGGGCGAAAAGGCTTGAATCGCGCGCGTGAATCGGCCCACCTCCGGCATGCCCCCAACCACTCTCTACGCCGCGCAGGAGTGAAGGTGCGGCCCGGCTCCATTCGGCGGAATTTTTGCAACGCCATCCATGCGCTGCATCCCGTTTTGACGCCGCTCGCCCGCCGTTTCCAGTGGCACAATCCGCATGGTCGCGCGCCAGGTGCGTTTCGGATTCTGGAAATGTCCGAAGAATTCGCCCGCCGTTCTGGGATTCGATTGCACGAGGATGCTGCGGCTCGCGGGGAATACGTCGCGGAGTTTGACGACGCGATTTGCGTTTCCACGTGCGGCGGCGTCGTCCTCACCCGCGGAAATGGGATCGCTGAAGAGCTGACCGAGTTTCCGTGGGGCTGGTGGTTTCACCCCGCGATGACGAGGCCGTGGATGCCGCGCGTGCGCGCGTTCGAGCGGGACGTGGTGTTCCTCATCACTCCGGAGGCCGGGGGGAATTTCTACCATTGGATGATCGACTGCCTGCCCCGGCTCGCGCTGCTGGAGCGGCATGGATTCGACCTTTCTAAAATGATCATCGTCACCACGCCGCTTTTGCATCCGTACGAATCGGAGTCGCTGCGAACGATCGGCATCGAAGCGCAAAACGTGATGCCCTTGCGTGACCACACCGCCCTCCGCGTTCCGCGCGCGATCGTGCCCGCGCTCGTCCACGACGTCGCGCACTTCGCGCCGTGGAAACGGGAGTTTTTGCAACGCCACTTTATCGACTCGCGAGCGCTGCGGCCTGATGGCCGCAAGCTCTTCGTAGGGCGTGGCGATGCGACGACGCGCCGCTTGCGGAACGAAGCGGAGCTTTTCGCTTTCCTGAAAAATCATGGTTTCACGGAAGCCAAGACCTCGGGGCTGACGCTGCGCGAACAGGCGGCGCTTTTCTCGAGCGCCGAGGTGATTGTGGCCGTGCATGGCGCTGCGCTGACCAATCTCGTGTTCTGCCGGGAGGGCACGCTCGTCTGCGAGATTCAGAGCGAGGCGTCGCCGCAGGAGTTTTACGCGCGGATCAGCGAAACCTGCGCCCTGCGTTATCACCGGATCGCCGCCCAGCCCGTTCGACAGGTCGCAAAGCCGCACCACGCCAATAAAGTCGATCTTGTGTTATCTCCGGAAGGATTGAAGAACATCGCCGCCCTCCTCGAATCGAACCCATGAATTCCCGACTCAAAGAATCGCTGCGGCCCGCAGCCCGGATCGCCGTGCGCTGTCTGGAGGTAGCGACCGGATTCAAGACGGACCCGGAAGGTTACCTCCCGAACCGCTGGCGCATGGTTACGGGCTCTTACGAGCCAGAGGTGATCGGGCGGATGAGCAAGCACCTGCCGCCCGGCGGAGTGTTCGTGGATATCGGCGCGAATGTCGGCTACGTGAGCTGCGCGCTCGCCGAGCGTTGCGGCGCGCATGGAACGATCCGGGCATTCGAGCCAAATCCGAAAGTGTTTCGTCTGCTCGAAGAAAACCTTCGTAAATTTCCCCAGGCGAAAACTTTTAATCTCGCTCTCGGCAACCAGGCCGGAGAGCTGCCGTTTTATGTCGGCTGGGATTCTTGCGTCGGCTCGCTGGTCGCGGGTTACAACGAAGGCCACCACGGCGCGGACAAATCTGGAGCGATCGAAAAAGTCATCGTGAAAGTCCAGCGCGGTGATGATGCGCTCGCTTCGCTTTCGAGAATCGATGTCCTGAAACTCGATGTGGAAGGTTACGAATTGGAGGTGCTGCGCGGGCTGGGCGGAAAGCTCGAGCGGCATGAAATCGGGCAGATCTATTTCGAATACCGGCCTTTCGCGCAGCAATGTGCCGGCACGCCACCGACGGAGTTGCTTCACTTTTTTCTGGAGCGCAAATACGCCATTTTCGGAGTCGAAGGCATATTCGCCGACCAGCCGATCACGACCGCGAACATGGCGGCATTTTCCGAAACGCTCCCAGGTGCGAGTTACACCACGCTTCGCGCTGCGCCGGGCGGTTAAGCGCCGAAAAGCTCGTGGGAGAGCACGCTCAGGCAGTAGATCGCTGCCGTCTCGGTGCGCAGGATGATCGGGCCGAGGGTGATCGGGCGGCAGCCGGCGGATTTGGCGAGATTGATCTCCGCCGGGGTGAAATCGCCCTCGGGTCCGACGAGGATGAGC
>JANLQB010000640.1:0-12124 GCA_031367565.1 Verrucomicrobiota bacterium | reverse complement strand
GCCGCTGGATGGTGAAGGCTTCGACCGCTTCGGCATTTCCGCCGAAGCACGCGCCGAGTTCTACGATCGCCTCGAAGCTCTCGCCGCCCGCTACGATTTCCCGCTCGTCGATTTCCGCGATCATGATGAAGACCGCCGCTTCCTCGCCGACACGCACGATCACCTCAGCGCCGCCGGCTGGCTCTACTACGACGCCGCGCTCGACGACTTCTACCACGACCGCAAAGTCCTCGCCGCGCTCCCGATTCACGCCTCGCGATAAAGCGCATCGATCAATCGGAGCGACTTCGGGCCGGGCAGAACGCCGGGCTCCATTTGGTTCATCACGTAAGCGAAAGAAATTCCGTTTTCCGGGTCGGCGAATGCGTGGCTGCCACCTGCTCCGGGCTGGCCGAATGCTTTGCGCGACGGACCGAAAATCGCGCGGGTTTTGCGACCATCGGCGGCCACGGGATCGCGCATGAAACCCGCCGCGAAGGCTGTTTCCATCAGCAACACGCGGTCGTGGCCTTGCGTGAGTGTGGTCGTCATCCAGTCGAGAGTTTGCGTGGCAAAATAGCGCCGACCATCCATCTCTCCGCCGTTCGCGAGCATCGCGTAAAACTTCGCCAGACCGCGCGCGGTTCCGACGCCGCCAAAGCCGGGGAACGATGCGGTGAGCACTTCCGGTTTGTTCATCGCCGCCGCGCTATGCAATCCCCGTGGCGACGAGAATGCTCTCGCCGTGAACGAGCCCGCGGTCAGGAACGCGGTGTAGAAAAGGTCGCCTTTCGGCAGCGCATTTTGCACCGGAAAAACCGAGGCGACGCGGGAGACAATTTCCGGAGGCACTCCGATCCACACATCGATCCCGAGCGGCTCCGCAAAGTGCGTGCGCCAGTATTCGCGCAGCGGAATGCGGGTCATGCGCCGCAGCACTTCATCGACCAGAAAGCCAAACGTGCGCGGGTGGTAGCCGTGGCCTTCACCCAGCGGCCAGTGCGGCGACTCGGCGGCGAGCGCTGCGACGACCGCATCGTAATCCGTGACCGGCACCGGCTGCGAAAGCGCGGTCAGCCCGGCTTGGTGCGACAGCATTTCCGCAATCGTCACACGCTCTTTTCCATGCTGCGCAAACTCCGGCCAGCACTCGCTCACGCGCATCGTCGGATCGAGCCCGCGCCCTTGCAAAGCGTGCAGCAAACACGCCGACGCCGGCCCTTTCGTCGCCGACCAAAACAACACCGGTGTCTCCTCCGTCCAAGGCTGCGTCTTCTCCCGATCGCACCACCCCTCGGCGAGCGACCCGGTTTCCACGCCATCGCGCCACACACTCACGCTCGCGCCGAGTTCGCCGTGGTTGGCAAAATTTTCGTGAAAGAGTTGGGCGAGACGGTCGAGGTCCATGCGAGCCGACGAAATTATTCGGACAGCGGCTCGCGGAAACACAATTCACCGCACTAGGGCGGCGAAAAATGCGGAAGGATCTAGGCCAGCAATTCCTGCACGACCGCACCCTTGCCATCCGGCGTCGTGTAAAACGGGCGCGCTTCGATTTCGTAATGCGTGTCCGGCGCGATGCCGAGGCAGTGGTGAATCGTCTGGTGCAAATCCGCGATGCTCACCGGATTTTCGATCGCCTTGCACGGTCGCTCGTCCGCCGTTTTTCCATGGACGTAACCACGCTTCACGCCGCCGCCAAACATCAACACCGAGCCCGCGCCGGTGAAATGGCGATGCAGCCCGTAGTGCTTCGGCTCGGTGAGTTTCGGCGGGGCATTCCGAACGTCGATGCCGGGTGCCGTCGGATTTTCCGCCGAGCCTTCCACCATCGTGTCGCGGCTGAATTCGCTCGCGAGAATCACCAGCGTGCGATCGAGCAGACCCCGCGTTTCGAGATCGCGAATGAGTTGCGCAACCGGTCGATCGATCTGCTTTTTCATCTGCGCCGCGCGATCGTGGCCGGTGTGATGCGTGTCCCAATACTCAAACGGAATGTACTCGCTCGTGACTTCGATGAACCGCGCGCCCGCCTCGACGAGCCGTCGCGCGAGCAGGCAGCCCTGGCCAAATCGGCCCGTGTTGTAAGCGTCGTAACTTTCCTTCGGCTCCAGCTTCAAATCGAACGCCGCCGCCTCCGGCGAACGCAGCAGGCCATACGCTTGCTCCATCGAGCGCAGCAGCGATTCCTGCTGAAAATCTCCCGATTTTTCCGCGAAGCCGCTCGTCTTCAGCATCTCGCGATACATCGCCTGCCGCGCGGTGAAACGCTCGGGCGTCATGCCCGCCGGAGGCCGCACCGCATCGAGCGCGGCGGTCGGTTCCTCGATGATAAACGGCCCGCATTCGCTCCCGAGAAATCCTGCCGTGTGAAACGATTTCAGCTCCTCTTTTTCACCGAGATTGAAGCGCTGCCCGATCACCGTAAATGCCGGCACCACCGGATTTCGCGGCCCGAGTTCGCGCGCGATCCACGCGCCGATGTGCGGCGCGGCCACGCTCTGCGGCGGCGCGTAGCAAGTGTGCCAGTGGAACTGATGACGCGTGTGCAAGATCGAGCCGAGATCGGCGACGACGTGCGAGCGGATGAGCGTGCCGCGATCCATCACCTTGCCGATTTCCTCCAGCCCCTCGGAGAAGGAAACGCCGTCGAGCACCGTCGGACGCGCCTCGAAAGTGGAAAGGATCGACTCCGCTTCCATGCCCGGCGTGAACGGCGTGCAGCGCTTCGGATCAAACGTCTCGGTGTGCGCCATGCCGCCGCCCATCCAAAGCAGGATCACGCTGTCGGCGGTCGCGCGCGGTTTGTTCGCGATGGCAAAAGAGCGGAGCGGAGCGGCGGCGGACGCGAGCCCGGCGGCGGAGAGCGTTTGGAGAAAATGGCGGCGGTTCATGTCAGCGGATGAGTTGAAATTCAGGCTGGAGCAGGAGCGACCATAGCACGTCGCCAGTCGCGGAGTTGGCAAACGCCAATTCTTCCGGGCGCGGATCGCGGAGCAAGGCGGCGCGATAGATTTCGCAGAGGCGCTGCTTCGGATCGGGCACGCGCGCATCCCACAAAAACGCGGCGCGCTCGAGCGTCGCCGTGAACGGGCGGCCATTTGTCAGCGTGAGCGCTTGCAGCAGCGTGGCCTGGCTCGCGCGGCCCATCGTCACTTGATCGCGGATCGGCCGGCCAAGCGCCGCTTGCAGCGCATCGTTTTCCACCAGCGAAGCGCGCACCAGCATCGGCTCGGACGTGAGGCGAAATTCGCGCGTCGTGTCCCAGATCGGCACCATCGTCACGACCACGGCGGAATCCCACGCGCGGTCATCGAAGCCCGGTTTCTCCCAGCCCTCCGGCCCGCTCGCGCTGGTGACCCAGCCCGGCCCCGTCTCCACGATCAGCGGCGCTTTTTGCCCTTCGAGCCAAAGGCCGAACGCCATGCGCAATCCCGCGGCGCCGGGCGCGATGTTGTCCGCGACCACGGCGAGCGTGACGGATTTTGCGCCGACAAAAAGTTCGGTCACTTCCGCGCCGCGTGCGACTTCCCACGCCGTGCTGGACAGGGTTTCGCGACCATTCACGTAAAGCGTGAACGTGTTATCCGCCGTGCCGACGACCGCCGCGCGCAGCACCTTTCTCCCCGCAGGAAGTTCGAGCGATGTGCGGAAGTAGCGCTTACCCATCGGGAAATCGGACACTTGCGAAGTGCCTTCGCCGTGCCAGATCCACGCCGCCGCTTTCGCCAGCGCGGCATCGGCATTTTCACCGCCGAGATCGCGCTTCGCGTAAAGCGGCGAGGCCACGCGGCTCACGGCATCGGTGAATTCCTCCGCGCTCAATCGCCGCACGATCGGTCCATAAAATACGAACGACGATTTTCCCAGCGCATCCGCATCCGCGACCGCGACGGACGGCAGCGCGTAGGTGCGTGAAGTCGTGATCAGCCGCAGCGTGTGCTTCACGCTCCAGCCGTTCTCCGCGAAATCCCACGCGAGCCAGTCGAGCAAATCCTGGCTCCACGGTTTGTTGTCCATCGAATCGACGGGCTCCACGAGCGCCCGCCCGAAACACGAGGCCCAGAGGCGGTTCACGAGCGTCCGTGCGAGTCGGCCGTTTTCTTTTTTCGTGAGCAAAGCCGCGAGCTGTTGCTGACGTTCGGCTCGCGGTTTGGCGGCGTCGATCGTCCCGAGTTCCGGCCAGAAAAAAGCGGGCCCGCTTTGCTCGCCGGTCGGTTTGTCGCAGCGCGCGATGTTCAACGGATGGTCAGCGAAGACGGCGGCGAGTTCGTAGGCATCGCGCAATTTGTAGTCGGAGATGAACGAGTCGTGGCAGCTCGCGCACTTCAGATTCAGCCCGAGAAAAACCTGCGCCACGCTCTGCGCCGCCTGCAACTCGCGCGCCTGCGCCGCGCTCACCGAACCGCGCCAGACGATGCCTTTAATGAAGCCATCCGAAGCCGCCGACGGCGGTGCGACCAACTCGCGCACGAACACATCGAACGGCTTCTCATCCCGCAGCGCCGCGTAAAGCCACTGGCTGATTTGCCGCCGCCCGCCGTCGATGTAACCCGTGCCGCTGTAGTCATTCCGCAGCGCGTCATTCCACGTCGTGAGCCAGTGCGCCGCGTAGTCTTCCTTCCGCGCGAGCATCGCATCCACGGCCTTTTCGCGATCACCGGAAAACGCGCGTGCCTCTTCCCATGTCGGCTGAAGCCCGAGCAGATCGAGCGAGGCGCGGCGGAGAAAAGTGCGATCGTCCACCGACTGCGGCCACGCGAAATTCCGCTCGCGAAAATACGCGGCGACAAATTTATCCACGGGATTTGCGAGTTCATCTGTTCCCGCGGGAAACTCCGGCTTCCTCGGCGCGATCGGCGCGCGCTGGAAGACGATTCCCGCCGTTTCGCCATCCGGCCACGGTGCGCCCGCCGCGATCCATTTCCGCAATGTCTCCACATCCGCCGACTCTAGCGTCCCGTTCTTCGGAGGCATCGCCTCCTCGTGCCCGTGCGGCAACGCCACCCGCCGCAGTAAATCACTCTCCGCCGCTTTGCCCGCCACGATCGCCACACCATCGTCCCCGCCTTTCATCGCCGCCTCGCGAGTATCGAGCCGCAGCCCGCCCTTCTGCTTCTGCTGGCCGTGACATTTCGTACACGAATGCGCCATTACGCCACGCGCTTCGGCGGAGAGCTGAAGCTCCTCCGGCGAAAACGCCCACGCGCTTGTGATGACGAAGAGAAGTAGAGAAAAGGGACGCAGCATGCGGGGTGACAACCCACGCCAAGGTCCCGTCTTTGTCGATAACCGAGCGGCGGCTGCGCTGGCTGCGTTGACATCGCCGACGTGCGCCCTAACGTCCGCGACATTCTATGGCTGGCCTTGTTATCAAACCTCGTTCACGACTCTTTCATGGCCACGATTGGGTCTATGTTTCCGAGGTGCAAAAGGCTTTCGGCGCGCCGGTGGATGGCGCGATCGTTTCGCTGAAAGACGGTGCGGATCGGATGTTGGGAAGCGCGATTTACAATTCGAAATCGCAGATCGTCGCGCGCCGGTTTTCGCGGCAGCGGCAGGATCTCGATCACGATTTTTTCGTGCGCCGTTTTCGCCTCGCGCTGGAGTATCGGGAAAAGCACGGGCTCATCACGAAAGCGGGGCGGCTCGTGTGGAGCGAGAGCGATGGCGTGCCGGGCGTGATCGTGGATCGCTATGGCGATGAGATAGTGCTCCAGACGCTGACGCTGGCGATGGATCAGCGAAAGGAGGTGATCGTGGCGGCGCTCAAAGAGGTCTTCGCGCCGAGCAGCATCGTGGAGCGAAATGATGCGCCGATTCGCAAGGCGGAAGGCATGGAACTTCAAACCGGCGTGCTGCACGGCGAAGCACCCGCGCCTTTCGCGATCGAGATCGGCGGGCTGCAATACGTGATCGATCTCATGCACGGGCAGAAGACGGGCTTTTACCTCGATCAGATTCCGAACTACGCGCTCGTCGCGCACCACGCGAAAGGTCGGCGCGTGCTGGATTGTTTTGCGAATCAGGGTGCGTTCGCGTTGAGCTGCGCGAAGGCGGGGGCGAAGCAGGTGACGGCGATCGAGATCAGTGCGGATTGCGTGGGGCAGATTCAGGAAAACGCGTCGCGCAATGCGGTGACGGTCGAGGCGCTCTCGGCGAATGTTTTCGACACGTTCAAGGATTTGGAGCGGCGGAATGCCCGCTACGATCTCATCATCCTCGACCCGCCGAGTTTCACGAAGAGCAAAGGCAAGCTGAACGAGGCGATGCGTGGCTACAAAGAGATCCATCTGCGCGCGCTGAAGCTGCTCGAACCATCGGGGCTGCTCGCCACGTTCTGCTGCTCGCATCACGTCGATCGCGGGATTTTTATGGAGACGATCAATGAGGCCGCGGTGGATGCGAAGAAGACGCTTCGGCAGATCGGCACGTTCGGGCAGGCGCTGGATCATCCGATCATCTCGACGATCCCAGAGACGGAGTATTTGAAGGGGTTTCTTTTTGAACTGGTGCCAGGGAGGTGAAAGCGGGGAGCGGAACGGCTAAAGCAGCTTTCTGAAATGTCCTCCCCGCCCGCCCCACCGATCTCCACCTTCCGTCTCCTAAAGCTGCTGCTATGGGTGGAATGGCGGTCATTCCTCGCACGGATGCGCACCATCCGCAAAGAGTCGCCGCTGCTGCTTTTCGTGCTCAGCGGATTCATCCTCGGCTACCTCGTCGTCGGCTACGTGCTTTTCCACGCCGGGCTGGATTACCTTTACCATTTCCCGCTCGTCGGCGCGCTGCTTTCCCAGCGCATCCTGTTTCTCATCTTCGGGTTCTTCTTCGTGATGCTGGTTTTCTCCAACCTCGTCATCAGCTACTCCACGCTTTTCAAAAACCGGGAGACGCAATGGTTCCTGACCCTGCCGGTGCGGCATCTGAATGTGTATCGCTGGAAATTCATGGAAGCGCTCGCCGTGTCTTCGTGGGCGCTCATCTTCCTCAGCGCGCCGATGATGGCCGCGTTCGGCGCGGTGCATTCGGTCACGGGCGCCTTCTATTTCCGCGTGGCGCTGCTTTACGGACCATTCGTAGTGCTGCCCGCGCTGTGCGGCTCGTGGATCATTTTGCTGCTCGTGCGCGTCCTGGCAAAACCGGTCGTCAAACGCGCGGCTCTGCTGATTGGTACCGCCGTCGTGGCGCTACTCGTCTTTGGCCTGAAGCCCATCTCCGACGCCGACGCCGTCACGCAACAGGACGTGATTTCCTTCGACCAACTCCTGCGCCACACGCGCCTCAGCGTGAACCCATTTCTCCCCAGCGCATGGCTCGCGAAAAGCGTGATCGCCTGGAGCGACGACCTCGATACGCAGGGCGTATTTTATTTCCTCCTGCTACTCGCAAATGCGCTCATGGGCCTGCTCCTTGGCTTCGAGGTGATCGGGCGGCTATACTATGGAAGCTGGACGGTCGCGCTAAGTTCGCACGCCGAGCGATTCCAGCGCGCCGCCGAGGCGAAGCGGAAAAAAGGATGGCGCCGCGGCTGGCTGGAGCGCTTCCTCGCTGTCGCGCCGATCGGACGCGCGGAGGCAGCGCTGATCACCAAAGACATCCGCATCTTCTGGCGCGATCCCGCGCAGTGGATCCAGTTCATGATCTTTTTCGGCCTGCTCTGCATCTACGTGCTGAACTTGCGAAACGTCGCTTTCAACTTCGACGACAACTTCTGGCGTGTGGTCATTTCCTACCTGAATCTCGCCGCCTC
The DNA here is from genome assembly GCA_031367565.1 of Verrucomicrobiota bacterium. Classification (GTDB taxonomy): domain Bacteria; phylum Verrucomicrobiota; class Verrucomicrobiia; order Chthoniobacterales; family Chthoniobacteraceae; genus JANLQB01. The sequence goes on along the minus strand of JANLQB010000640.1, from coordinate 4,395 downwards.
CGCGCTCACCCTCAGCACGCTCACGACACGATTCGTCTTCCCGCAATTCTCACTGGAAGGCCGCCGACTCTGGATTCTCGGACTCGCGCCGGTGGGACTTCACCGCGTCGTTTCGCAAAAATTCTGGCTCTCGTGCATCACCGCATCGGTCATCACGGTGTCGCTGATGACGACGTCGAGCATCATGCTGAATCTCAAAGCGCCCAAAGTCGCCATGTTCGCCATCACGATCGGAATCATGAGCGCCGCGCTCTCCGGCCTCGCGGTCGGCCTCGGCGCGCTGTTCCCCAATTTCAAAGAGGACAACCCGAGCAAAATCGTGAGCGGATTTGGCGGCACGCTTTGCCTCGTCATCTCGTTCATCTACATCAGCGTGGTCGTGGCGTTAGTCGCGATTCCCGGGCTGCGCAAGGTGAACATCTCGTTCCCGATCTCCGATGAACTTGCCTACGGGCTCGCGCTGTTTTTTTCCCTCGTGCTACTCATCCTCCCGATGGAATTGGGCTATCGGAGGGTAAAAAATCTGGAGTTTTAATAAGCGACTTCTACACTCCGGCCATCGCCCATCCCATGCCCGACCACAGCCGCACCAACGAACCTTTACTAGACTTGCCCGAGGACGAAAACGTGCCCGGAGAGCACCTCGATACGCAGGTGCAAAAAGCGCACGAACAGCTCCTCTCCCTAAAGCGCCAGCAGGAGTCAATCGAGAAGCAAAAGCGCGAACTGGAAGAGATGAGCCGACGGCAGGAGCAACTCCACGCGGGCCGCTCGGAAATGGTTGACCGTTTCACCCGCGCCGCCGTGGTGCTGGAGCGGGAAATTTACGACGCCCAAAAGCGGGTCGAGCAGCTCCAGTCGATCAACGAATCTTTTAACCAGCACCACGCCTACATCGAGTCCATCAGCCCGAGAAACTGGGAAGGTCTCGACATCGGCAAAGAGCTGGCCAAGGCGCTTGGAGCCGTGGATGACGCGCGCTCGGAATACAACAAATCGCTCCCGAAAATCAGCCCTGAAACGGAAACCCGACGCGGCGATCCTGTGGCGGCATCCGCAGGCTTTCAGCTCAACTACGACGAGCCCGTCACCGAGAAAGATTTCATCTACTGGCTGAAGGCCGGATTCGCTTTCACCCTGCCGCTGATCGCGCTCGGCATCGTCCTCATCTTCGTGCTCGTCGGCCTCCAAGGGCACCAATAGCGATGGCCGCGAAACGTCCCGCCAGGCCACAAGATCGTTTCCCTTCACCGCTCGACGAAAAGCGGAAGGCGCTGGCAGAGCATGAGCGCAAAATCAACGAAGCCATCGAGCGCCGCAAACGGCTGATCGAAGAAGCTCCGAAGCTCAAGCAGGAGCAGGCGAAGCAACGGCGCGAAGAGCTGCTCCACCGCAAATCTCGCGTCGAAAAAACCGGCGCGAACACACGCGCCGCGCTTCATGACAAACGCCACGTCATCGACGTGCACACCGCCGCAATCCGCCCAGGGCCGCGTCTGAAACGCGAGCAGCGCCGCGGCATGTTCACCTTCTTCGTCCTGCTCGCCGCATTCGCGTGCGTGCTGGCGTGGGTTTATTTCGTGCTATTTCGCGTCGTTTGATGCTGCGGGTGCTTCCGCAGCCGCGGGACCTGGCTTCGCATTCGGATCGAAATCCGCGGCGACTTCTCTCACCGGCATGAAGCCCACGCTTTTCACCATCGCCTGACCGCGCGGGCTCATGAGGAAATCCACGAGCCGCTTCGTATCTCCGGCGTATCGGCGTGGCGACAGGATCATCAGCGGCTTCGCGAGCGGATATTTTTTGGAAGCCAGCATCGCTGGGGTCGCCTCCGTGATCGAACCATCGGTCTCCTTGATCCCGAGGATGTGGACGGATTTTCCATCCGCCATCTGCGGCGGCATCACGGAGATCGAGCTCACGTTGAACTCGACCGAATCCCGCGCGTCCTCGTAGCGCACCACCGTCTCAAATTTATCGCCCAGCGGGGCAAGACGCTGATCCTTGTAAAGCCACGTCGCGAGCAATTCCCAAGTGCCCCGCCCGCGCTTCGGATTGTAATATTTGATGAGTGAATCGAGTCCGCCGACTTCCTTCCAGTTTCGAATATCGCCCTCGTAAATCTTGATCATCTGATCGCGCGAGATCGCGCGAACGCCGCTGTCCCACACATTGGAAGCCACGCCGATTCCGAGCACCTGCCAGCCGATCTGCACTTCATCAAAAGCACACGCCGGGAACTGCGCGCGCTCCGAAGGTTCGATCATTTTCGTGATCATCCCGAGCTGAGTCGTGCCCGAGCCGACCGACAAAAATCCGCCGGTGCTCCCGCCTTCGGTGCCGATCCGCAGCTCGATCCCGAGTTCCTCTTTCACCACGGGCTCCGCGACCTTTAGCACCTGCGCGATGAGCGGAGAACCCTGAAGCGTGATCGGTCCCGCGAGCGACATGGAAGCGGAGGCGATGAAAAGGAGGAGGCTGGTGCGGAGGAGCATGTGGATACCGGATGAGTGGACTATGAAAGCAGAGGCCTCCGCTTCACGCAACCAACGCGGGCTTTCGCAAGATGTCGTGGACGCGCGTGAAATGTTCGTCGGGAAATCCCCACGCGCGTTTTAACTGATCGTCGCGTTCGATCACATTCGTGATCGCGTGGCAGCGACGCAGATCGGCGGTCGTGCCGATGCCTTGCAGCCAGCGCCAGTGGCCGCCAAAGAGCCGCTCCTTGACGCGCCATCACTGCCGGAACTGTTCGTGATTCAGGATCGCCTCTTCAAACGCCGCACGATCTTCCTCCGCGACCACATCCGCAGGCCACTGCGCGCACGAGCGTTTCCACTTCGCGAGCCATTCCTCCCCGAGCAATTCATGTCGGCCATCAAGCGCCGCGGCGGGGGTGACGGCGATCGTCGTCTCATGCTTTTCGCCAATGCTGCGTCCGCGCCCGATGTGAAATCCGGCGACGAGCAGCGCCGCGCGGATCGGCGTGGAGCAGGTGTAGGTGAATAGCTCCGCCGCGCGTCCCTGACACGCCGCAAACAGTTTTCGGAACGCCGCGAGCGTCCATTGGTGGGCGGCGCTGTTGGCGGAAAACATGTCGAAGAAAATGAGGTCCGGCGGCGCGGGTGCGGCACCGAGCGCGGACAGGAAATCGCCGTTCACCAGCGACCAATTCAGCCCCGCGTGTTTGCCCGAATGCCACTCGCCTTCGCTTAAAATCCCCGCCGGTCCCGGATGCCGCAGATACACAAACTCCCGGTTGTGCCGGAACGCGAGCCGCAGCGGATCGAGATCGTTTTCAAAGCTGATCACGCGCATCGGCCGCACCGGCCCGTGCGCCGCCTGCACTTCGTAGCAATGAATCGCCGCCATCGCATTGGTCGCCGCACCGAGGCCCACATCCCAGATCACCAGCGACTCCGCATTTTCGCCCACCGTGCGCACGCGCTCCGCGAGGTGCGATTGCTCGATGTAAAGCCGCTGCGCTTCCTCCATCGGCGGCGTGCGCGAGTGCATGATTTCGCCCGATGATTTCTGCCGGATGCTGCAAAAACCCTCCGGCGCGCGATGCACTTCGTAATCGCCGAGATGGAACGCCATCTTCACCTTCCCGACCTTGGGCGCGATCACCGGATTCTCCAGATCCGTCTCGTGCAAAAACGCCCGCTTTTTCCGATATAACTCCAGGAAACTACCGTCGAAAATGCTCGCCCGGATTTCCCGCATGAGCTGGTGGTAAAAGTAAATATTGTGCTGCCCGAGGAGCTGCCAGCCGAGATGCTCGCCCGTCTTCGCGAGATGATGCAGATACGCCCGCGAATACTTCGCGCAAGTCGGGCACGCGCACTCCGGGTCCAGCATCTCCTCGGAGAATTTGTAAACGCTCCGCCGCAATTGCAGATAGCCGCGCGACGTGAACGCCGCGCCGCGCTGCGCCACCTGCGTCGGGATGATGCAATCGAACATGTCCACCCCGCGATGCACCGCCTCCAAAACATCCAGCGGCGTCCCCACGCCCATCAGGTAACGCGGACGATCCTCCGGCAACAGCGCCGCCGTGAATTCGCACACATCCTCGCGCTCACTCCGCGCCTCGCCCACCGCCAGCCCGCCGATCGCAAAGCCATCGAACGGCATCGTCATCAGCCCCTCCGCACTCTCGCGACGCAACTCCCGAAACAGCGCCCCCTGCACGATCGCAAACATCGACTGTGCCGAATCCCCGCGCGCCGCCAGACTCCGCGCCGCCCACCGCTGCGTGATCCCCAGCGCCGCGCGCGCCGCCGCTTCATTCGCCGTGGAGGGAATGCACTGATCCAGCACCATCATGATGTCGCTCCCGATCGCCACCTGCGTCCCGATGCTCACCTCCGGCGAAAGCAGGATCGTCTTCCC
>JANLQB010000636.1:0-4004 GCA_031367565.1 Verrucomicrobiota bacterium | reverse complement strand
AAGTGGCTCAACGGAACCAAGATCACCGTTGGCTGCCAGAATGTCGGCGACGTGGACCCCCCGTTCGCAAACCTCGAAGAAGGCTACGACACCCAGACCGCAAACTCGACTGGCCGCTTCATCTACGCGAGCATTCGGAAGCGTTTCTGGTAAGCGCCAGTAGCGAAGAAATTGCGCGGCCCCGCTGGAGATTCCGGCGGGGCCGTTTGGTTTTCATGGAACTCGACGCCGTGCGACGCCCCCGGCAAACTCTTCGCATGTCTCCTTCTCCTGTCTCCTGGCGAAACCGCAGCCCTGGCGATCTGTCGATCGAACTCAACGAAATCTGCGCGGACGATGTCAGCGTCGCGGTTGAAGCAGCCGTGAGCGCTGCCACCGCGTGGCGGAATGCGCCGCTCGTGGAGAAAATCGTGCGCCTGAAAGCGGCACAGCAGGAAATCGCGGCGGCGAAGGACCGGCTCGCGCACGGGATTTCAATCGAGACGGGCAAACCGCTGAATGAAGCGATCGGCGAAGTCGGCGCGGTGATCGCGAAGATCGATCTGACGATTGAAGACGCGAAGCGTTACCTCGCCGAAGAAACGCATCTCGGCGGGCCACACGCGGCGACCGTGCGGCGGCGTGCTCGCGGGCCGGCGGCGGTCATTGCGCCGTTTAATTTTCCGCTTCATCTCGGCCACGGCGCAAACGTGGCGCATCTGCTCGCAGGGAATCCGGTCATCTTCAAACCATCGCCGCTCTGCGCGAATGTGGCGGCCGACTATGGCGCGATCATGGCCGGGGCGTTTCCGCCAGGCGTGTTCGGTGTGCTTCAGGGTGGCGGAGCGGAAGGGGAGTCGTTGTGCCTGGATCCGCGCGTAAGGGCGGTGTGTTTCACCGGCTCGGCGGCTGTCGGGCGCACGCTTGCGAAAGCTTTGGCGGAAGATTTTTCCAAAGACCTCGCCCTGGAACTCGGCGGCGTGAACGCACTCATCGTGTGCGCAGATGCCGACATCGCCAAGGCCGCGGCTGCGGCTGCGGAAGGCGGGTGCCTCACCACGGGGCAGCGTTGTAATGCCACGAGCCGGGTCATCGTGGAGAAGTCCGTCGCGGCGGAGTTCGAGCGGAAGTTTCTCGAAGCGCTCACCGTCTTCCAGCCCGGCGATCCGCTTTCCCAAACCACGAAACTCGGCCCGCTCATCAGCGCCGCCGCCGTTTCGCGTTACGAAAAACGGTGTGCGGAAATCGTCGGCGACTGGCTCCAACCCGGCCAGGTCGAGCCCGAAGTCGCGGGTAAGCGCGGGCACTATGTGCGACCCGCCATCGTTCGTCGAAGTGACGACGGACGCGATGATGTGGAATGCTTCGTCCCGATCGTGAGTCTCTTCATCGCAGATGACCTTGATCACGCGCTCCGCCTTCACAACGCCACGCCCTACGGCCTCACCGCGTCCGTGTTCACCGGCTCCGAGGCAAAGTTCCGCGCGCTCGGCGAGCACCTCGATGTCGGCAATCTCTACGCAAATCTGCCCACGACTTTCTCGCCCTCCACGCTGCCCTTTGGCGGATTACGCGGCTCCGGCAATGGCCGACCCGGCGGACGCGGCTTCATCCGCTTTACCACGGACGAGCAAGCGGTGCAGTGGACGGGTTTCGGCGAAAGTTTGTAGTTGAATGTTGAGAGTTCGGAGTCGCCGCGATTAAAAAACCATGCGTAGTTCGCAAGTGTAGCCCGCCGAATTCGTGCCCGTGGCTCTCAACTCACCACTCTCAACTTTTAACCCTCCGAAGCGCCGCTTCCGCATCCCCACGGGCATGCCGCTCGTCAACGCGCTTTTCGGCGGCTGGTCCGCGCTGGTGATGCTTTTCCTCTACGCGCCGATCGTTCTCTTAATTGTCTATTCATTCAACAAGGCCGACTACGGCGTCGCGTGGCAGGGCTTCACGCTCGACTGGTATCGCAAGATGCTCGCCGACACCGTGCTCATGTCGGCGCTGAAAAACAGCGTCATCATCGCGCTCATCAGCACGGTGTTTTCGCTCGTGCTCGGCGTCACCGGCGCATGGCTGCTTTACCGGTATAAATTCCCCGCGCTCCGCTGGCTGAACACGCTCATCTTCATCCCGATGGCCGTGCCGGAAATCCTGATGGGCGTGAGCCTGCTCGTCCTTTTTCGCATCGTCATCGCGTGGCTGAATGGCTTGCAGGCACTCGCGAGCGCGCCGGAGTGGTTCGCCAATCTCGACATCGGCACTGGCTACACGACGGTCATCCTCGCGCACATCACGTTCTGTTTCCCTTTCGTGCTGATCGCGGTGCAGGCGCGGCTCTCGGGTGTCGATCCCGCTTTGGAAGAGGCCGCAATGGATCTCGGTGCGCCACCGCTCACGGCTTTTTTCAAAGTGATGGTGCCTTACATGATGCCCGCCATCATCTCCGGCGCACTCATGGCCTTCGCGCTGTCACTCGACGAAATCATTATTTCCATTTTCGTCTATGGCCCCGACGCGCAACCGCTGCCGGTCGTCATGTATGGTCGCGCGAAAAAGGGTCTGGATCCTTCGCTCAACGCCGTCTCGGCCATCTTCATCCTTGCCACCGTCGTCCTTGTTTTAATTTCCGAAACCGTCAAACGCCGCAGCCGCGTTGAAGTCTAAAACTCACCATTAACTAACACCATGAATACACGCCGCTTCCTCGCCACCACCATCGCCGCCGTCGCCGCCTTCGTGCTTCCGCTCGGCACCGCCCATGCGCAGAAAAAGCCATCGCTGAATATCTACTGCTGGTCGGAATACATCCCACAGTCGGTGATCGATGGGTTTTCCAAACAGTTCAAAGTGAAGGTCAACGTCGAAAACTACGCCTCCAATGAAGAGATGCTGGCCAAGCTCCAAACGGGCGGCGCGAAATATGATCTCATTCAGCCGTCCGAGTATGTGATCGAGGAATTGGTGAAGAGCGGCAGCCTCGAAGAACTGAACATGGCGAGCCTGCCTAACTTGAAGAACATCGACCCGAAATTCCTCAAGCAGGCACACGATCCCGAGAACAAGTTTTCCGTGCCGTGGATGGCGGGCACGGTGGGCATCGTCGTGAATACCCAGAAAGTGAAGACGCCAATCACGGGCTACCGCGATGTTTTCACCGACGCGAACAAGAAGCGTATCGTGGTGCTGGCCGACGCGCGGGAGGCGGTTTCGTGGGCGCTGAATTCGCTGGGGATGCCGATCAACGAAATCAATTCCGACAGCCTCGCGAAGTCGAAAGAGGTGCTCGCAAAGTGGCTGCCGCTCGTGAAGGTCTATGATTCCGATTCCCCGAAAACGCCACTACTCAATGGCAGCGTCGATCTCGGCATCGTGTGGAGTGGCGAGGCTTCGATCCTTTACAAAAAGAACAAAAAATTTGCCTTCGTGCTACCAAAAGAAGGTGCGCACCTTTTTATCGACAACCTCGCGATCCCCAAAGGCGCGAAGGGCAAAGAGATCGCCGAGCAATTCATTAACTACGTGCTTGATGCCAAGGTCGCTTATGAAGTGTGGAAGGAATTCCCTTACGTCACCGTGAACGCCGAAGCGCGGAAACTGATGACCAAAGACGAACTGGCGATCCCCGCGAGCAATCCGCCGGCGGACGCGAAGCTGGAAATCTTCCGCGCAATCCCAGTCGTGGCATCGCAGCAGATCGACAAGCTCGTGACCGATCTGAAGAACAAATAACGCCGCGACTCGATGGCAACAGCGATCCCTACCGCACCGCAAAGCGACCACGGCCTAAAGCGCCCACCCGGTTGGCGCGGCTGGCTGATGCTTGCGCCGATGGTGCTCTGGCTGCTCGCCTTCGTGGTGGTGCCGACGGGCATCCTCGCCGTCTATTCCTTTTGCCAGCCGGGTGAGGGCGAGATGGTGCAGTATTCCTTCACCACCGAACACTACCGGCGCATCTTCGATCCCGAGGAAGGTTATCTTAAAATCTTCGCGCGCTCGCTGGGTTACGCAGGACTCACGACGGCGCTGTGCAT
>JANLQB010000464.1:0-9308 GCA_031367565.1 Verrucomicrobiota bacterium | reverse complement strand
TTCCGATCGTGATCGGCGTAGAACTTGGCCATCGCCAGATGGCTATGCCCGGCCCGCGCGAATTGTTGCACGTCAAGCGCCTCCACTTCCCCGTAATATTTTTCCGCTTCGGCAGCACGGCCCTGCACCGCACAAAGGTCGCCGAGGGCAGCTAGGGCCTCGTGATTCGGCGCGTTCTCGAGTATCCTTTGGAAATACATTTCCGCTCCGGGATAATCCTCGCGCGCCGCCGCGATCCGTCCTGCGGCCAGTAAGACGTGCGTGTTCTTTGGCGAAGCCTTCAGTGCTGGCTCCAGCGCCTGGGCGGCAGATGGAAATGCGCCCTCACTGAAGAGCATCATCGCGAGATTCGCGCGGCACCACGCCGTGTTCTCTGCAAAAGGTGCTCCGGCCTTGATCGCTTTCTCCATCAGCCACGTTCCCTTCCTAGCATCGCCGGTCAGCCACAGCAGATGCGCGCCACGGCTCCACGAGGAAAGGTCCGGCTTCACGTCCATCATTTTCTGGTAGTGATCGTAAGCCGCGTCGTAGTCGCCTAGCTCCACATCCGCGTCACCCAAGATACCAAGCGCCGCTGCATTCGTAGCGTCTAAGTCGAGCGCCCGAGCGGCCCATTCCTTACTCTTATCAAAAAAATGACGACCGCCCATGACCCATGCCATCCCGGTCATCGCATCCACACTGCCCGGATTAAGATTCAGGGAAAAGTGGTATGCTGACTCCGCGTGCTCGTAATAACTTTCGTTCGCGGTATCTCGCAACATCTGCGCGATCGCATCACCAAGATTAACCCACGCCACAGGGTCACCAGTTTTGTCGCGCACTTTCCCCATCGCGATAGCTAGTGCCTTCTCCGTCACAGACGGCCCCGAAGGCACTGGGATCTTCGCCAGAACTTCTGCCGCAGTTAGCGGGGCTGTCGCCACTGACGTCTTTGCCTCGAGCTTGGACTGGGGCTTTTCCCGTAACAGTATCGCAGCAGCAAACGCGACACCGATGCAAGTGATGATGAGTAGAGCGCGTTTCACGATGTTGCGTTGAACGGGTTGGTCTGGGAGCGAATTCAAAGTAGAAGAAAAAAAGCGCCGACGCATTTTTTAAGTATGCGCCGGCGCTGGTGAGTTCTGTGCAGTTTTAGAATCCGACGTTCACCCCTGAGTCCTTACTGTTGCGAGTGCTGGAGTTCGGCGTCGCTGCGTAGGGGAAGGTTAGATTGTAGGTGGTGTCGTTCGCAGGCACGTTGTCGCCGACCACAGTGACCGTGGTAAAACTCGGCCCGCTCGCGATGGCCGTCAGCGCAATGTCGATCGCATCATCACCAAACCGGCGACCATTCGGCCAGCCCGCTGGAATCGCCGGGCCACTGCCGAGGTTTGTGGCGACAGTATCCCCGCCGATGAACGACAAGCGGTTAAAGCCCGCCTCGCCCGCCGTGCGCACGGCACCAGTCGTCGTGTTCACGCGAATCACATCCGGGATAAATATCGCCTCCAAATCCGTGCGATTGGTCGTCTGGAAGTTTTGCGTGAAGACCGCATTGATCAAAACTGCCAACTCAGGATTGAGGGCATACTTGGCAAAGCTCGCCGCGTCGCCTGTGGGAGACGTGCGGTTATAGTTGTCCTTGTCGGCAAGAGCCACGAGCGCCTCGTTAAACAACGGATTTCCGAGCCGGTTGACCTGGATATATGGCCCGGACCGGAGATCTGCGCCATTCGACCGCCGAAGCGTCACGCGCGGGCGACTCACGGAAGCATAGACTCCGACGCCGGTGCTCGCAGGCTGCAAAGCGCCCGTGTAAGGGATGCTAGGCAGTGAGGTTAGTGGGATCACGATGGCATAGTGCATCACGTTAAACCCTTTGAACCCGTCCACACCGCCACCGGCCTGGCCGAGGCTGTTTCCAAGAATCCGCGCATCAAGCAAGTCCGAGACCCCCGGAATGTCCGCGAAGAAACTATCATCGCGTGGTCCGGCAAAGAAGGTGTAGGACGCTCCCGCTGTGGTGACATCGTAGGTAGTTTGAAACGTGTAGGAATCAAGCGCAGCCCGGTTCGCGGCACCGGAAATCGCCCGGCCATTCGCATCGTTGTAAAGCGGAGTCACCCGGGCGCCGATGTTGGGAGGTGCGACGAGAAGAGCGGTGGGGGTCAAGGTCGTGCGCGTTGCACCAATCGTACTCACCACGGAATAAGATTGAACAAAGTTTTGATGCGCATCGCCCACGGTCTGAATAGAGCCGACATCCGGCGAACCGCCGACATCCGCACCCCGTCCGTAACGCAGAATCGTGTTTGTATTCTTATAGCTGCCTGCTCCTGGCTGCACTGCGGAGAATTGGAAGTCGTAACGCTGCAACTCTGCACCAGTCACGGGATTCGCAATGTGGATACTATAGAGCGCGTCAGGCGAAAATGCGTCGAACATCAATCCGTCTCCGGGTTCGATGAAAGGATGCACATTCACCTCGACCACCAGCACGCGTTCGCCAGTCGCCGGGCGGGTGCGGATGAAGGTATAGACATCCGATAGGTTGGCCTGTGGGTCGAGCTTGATCAGCGGCGCATCGCTATGGCTGGAAGCGAATGCGACCGGGACTGAGGCCAGCCATGTGCTGGCGGCTAGAAAAGCTCCAGCAGCAAGCTTGGTCGCCAGCGTGGAAACTTTGATAGGACGGGATGATTGGATCGGTGAATTCATGAGATGGATAGTTAGTTATTAGTTGAGTTGAGAGTGGAGGATTCGGAGACGTTCCGGCGGCGACGCGCTAGCAGAGCGGGTGCAACCAGCGTTGCGCCCAGCAGCGAGAGTATCCCCGGCTCAGGCACGGCTGCGCCCGGAGAGATGGTGGATCCGGTAAAAGTATTCCCACCGGCATCGAACCCGTCGAAGGTGGCCGGGACGGGCGCCAAAGGACTGGTGAAAGTGAATAATCCTCTTGTGCTCCCCGGCGAAAAGGTGAGCGGCGTTCCGGGGTCGGCGTCTTCGAAGAATGAGACGGTGCCGACACCGGGATCGAAGCTAAGGACGAACCCTGACGGCGAGGTAAGGTTCATGAGATTGCCACCCGATGCCACTGGCACATTGATGATCGCCAGATCGAAAGTCGGGCTGCCGTTCATCACTGAGTAAGAGTAAGTGTAGAGACCCGTACCCATGTTGAAGGCGGCGGTCCCGGGCACGGTTACTTGAGCGTGTGTGACGCCAAGGGTGAATGCGGTTGCGAGGGCCACTGTAAGGAGCCGTGTCGGACCGTGGTTGCGTCTATGCGGATGTCGTTTGTTCATGTGTTTGTTGGTGTGGGTCGTTGAGGAACGAGGAAGTTTTCTGCTGGGTAATCGCTTTCTCTGGCTGGGTTAGATGCATTGAATTTCCGTTTTATTTCATTACGCGAAGCTTTCCAGCGGGGGCTCATCCCAACCGCCCCTGCTGAGGATAACGCGCGGCACTTGAGACGCCTGAGCGGGTTCATGTTCGACTTCGACCTCGCGCTCTCGCGGTTCCGAGGGTGAGGGTGATGCCGGGGCGTTGTTTGCGGACGCGGATTTGGCAGGAGAGATAGTTCTTCGATCCGGCGAGGCCGAGTTGCGCAGCGGTGCGGATTTGCGCGGTGGGGAGCGCGTTGAGGGGCAACGGATGGGCTGAGGCCGAGGAGGAACTCGAAGGCGTTGACGATACCGTCGTTTTCGGGATCGGCGGTCGCACCGCTTTGTCCGCCGGGTCGGGTCGGCGAACACCGTCCAGGTCGCGCCGTTGTTCCACTCCGTAACCCAGAGCGGGCGCGAAGCCGTGAGGGTTGTGTGGTGGAGTTTGCCGCGGCGCGATAAAAATTCTCGTGAAAATAGATCGCGATCCTGGTCATCTTCGCCGCGATGCCACTGGTGCGCTGCTGCCGCACCGCGCGAGTCACGAACTTTTTACTACATCCTTGAAAACATTTTCACGCGTCTTCATCACCGTCATCGCTTTAGCGCCGGCGTTTGCCGAGGGCGAATCTCAGACGGCAAGGTTCGTCGAAGCCGCGCACGCGCAGATTGGGAAAACGCTCAGCTACGATCCCGCTTACACCTCTCTCGAATATCCCGGCGGCGATGTGCCATTTGAGCGCGGCGTGTGCAGCGATGTGGTGATCCGCGCGTTTCGTGGCGTGGGCCTCGATCTGCAAAAAGAAGTCCACGAGGACATGAAGCGCGCGTTTTCCGGGTATCCGAAAAACTGGGGCCTGCGGCGGACCGACGCGAACATCGACCATCGGCGCGTGCTGAATCTGATGACGTTTTTCAAGCGGCGCGGGAAAAGTGTAATGGTCACGAAAAACGCGACGGACTATCTGCCGGGCGACCTTGTGACGTGCATCGTGCCGAAAAATCTCCCGCACATCATGATCGTCAGCGATCAAGTCTCGCCGCTCGATCCGGCGCGGCGTCTCGTCATTCACAACATCGGACAAGGCGTGCGGGAGGAGGATCGGTTGTTCGAGTTTGAGCTGACCGGGCACTATCGCTGGTGGTGACGCGCGCCGCTTCATGGGCTTACAGCCGCAGGGCGCGTGCGATGACGGCGACGGCAGGCGAGACGCGCGCGCTCCCCGGAATCCGCCGCGCTACGGTTGCGCGCGCACCGGCTTCGGAGCGGTGAGAAATTCGCTCAGCCTTTTCTCCGCGTCCGCACCATCGCCTTCTAGCTCGGAGATCAGCGTGCGGGCGGAATCCGCGCCGTGGCCTTGTGGAAAACGGCGGAGATATTCGCGCGCGGCGGCGATGGCTTTCGGGCTATTGTGCAGCTCCGCATAGACGATCGCCTGGTTGAAAAGGCTGTTTTGGTGGAACGCGTCCTTGCGCTGCGCGAGGCCGTATTGTGACAGCGCCCTTTCGCGATCACCGAGATTTTTGTAGGCGGTGCCGAGATCGGTGAGCAGGTCCGCGGTGCTGTATCCAGCGGCCACGGCCCGCTCGTAGTGGTGGATTGCGGCGGGCCAGTTGGCGTGATCGTATTCCCAATTTCCCAGCGTCGCGGCGGCTTGCGCGTCGGGCATTTTAGCAACGTCGGGTGCGCCTTTGGTGATGGGCGGCGGCTTTACGGTGGGCGCGCTGGTGAAGAATTGCATGACGACCCACATCAGCAGCGTGCCGCCGAAAAACGCGCCGATCGCGATGGGGAACGTGCGGGGTTTCTCGGTGGTGGCGACGAATTTTTCGACTGGAGTTTTCCGGGGCCGGATCATGGATGTGCGGATGGCATAGCAGGGCGCGGAGGATTCGTCTTGGCAGAAAATCGTGCCCGCCGCGATGCCGCCGCGCGTCCCGTGCAAGAGCCAGCCCGCGTAAGTCGCGATCTGCCCCGCCGGCCCGCCAAAGCTGATGAAACCAAGCTTTAGCCAGAAGCGGACGGCTTCGGCAAAGGTCGGAGCGGATGGTGGAGTCATCGGTGCGGTGGTAACCGATGCGCGGCGAATGCTGAGGAAAAGTTTCACAGTCCGGCGCGCGATGAATACGACTTTGCCGGACATGGCCCTGTCCTTGATTCCCCGACTTTTTTGGCGCTGCGCGCTTTTTGCGCTGTCGCTCGTGTACGACGCGTGGCGTTATTTTTGGGACATGCGCGGCGTGGCTCCCGAGGGCGAACGCGCGGCGCGGGCGGCGTGGCTGCATCGCTGCTGCCAGCGCACGCTGCGGATCATGCAGGTCCACGTCGCCGTGCGTGGGCCGCTTCCCGAGGGCGGATTGATCGTGGCCAATCATCTCAGCTATCTCGACATCGTGGCGCTCAGCGCGGCGTTGCCGTGTGTGTTCGTGTCGAAAATGGAAGTCGCAGACTGGCCGCTTTTCGGGGTGTTCGCGAAGCGCTCCGGCACGCTTTTTCTCGATCGCGCGCGGCGTGGCGCGGTGAGCGGCGTCGCGACGCAGATGCGCGAAGTGCTCGCGACGGGCGTGCCCGTCATCCTTTTCCCGGAGGGCACGAGCACGAATGGTGATGAGGTGATTCCTTTCAAGACTTCGCTGTTCGAGCCCGTGGCGAAGCTGGGCTGCCCGATGACGGCGGCGGCGATCACTTATGCGTCGGAGTACGGATCGGTGCGCGACGAGATTCACTGGTGGGGTCCCGCGCCACTCGCGCCGCATTTACTGAAGGTGTTTGTGAACCGGCGCATCGACGTGACGATCCGATTTGGCGCGATGCGTCCCCGGACGGGCGATCGGAAGGAGATCGCGCGGGAGTTGCACGACGAAGTCAGCGCGTTGCGGAGAGATCTGTGAAAGCGCGCTGCAATCCGCCGAGCAAGGCGTGCCAGTCTTCCGCGCGCGTTTCCCATCCGCTGCTGAAACGCAGCACGCGACCGGCGGCGGCGGGCGCGATGCCCATCGCGCTGAGGACGTGCGACGGCTTCTCCTTCCCGCTCGCGCACGCGGAGCCGGTGGAGACGGCGAAGCCGAGCTTGTCGAGTTTCACGACCCAGCGCTGACGGCAGTCCGCGACTTCGGGCATGATGACGGAGACGGTGTTCCAGAGCCGATCGGCGTGTTCGCCGAGGATGCGCACGGCTGGGAGTGCGCGGCGGAGGGCGGTTTCGAAGTCGGTGCGGAGGGCGGGAGCAGATCCATTTTCGCGAGCCTCCAGCGCGGCGATCATCGCCAGGACACCGGCGACGTTTTCGGTCCCCGCGCGGCGACCTCCTTCCTGCGGGCCACCGACGATCAGCGGACGGAAACCGGCGGGCACTTTCAAAAAGCCGACGCCCTGCGGGCCGCCAAATTTGTGCGCACAGCCGCTCACGAAATCACACGCGCCAAGGCCGGCGGCGGGGAGTTTGCCGATCCATTGCGCGGCGTCGCAAAAAAACGGGACGCGGTGTTCGCGGCAGAGCGCGGCGATTTCGCGCCACGGTTGCAGCGCGCCGGTTTCGTTGTTCGCGGCCATCACGCCGATGAGCGCGGGATGGCTCTTTTCCAGCGTGTCTGCGAGGCACGCGACATCCACCGTGCCGTCGGAGGTCACCGGAAGGTGGCGGGTTCGATTTGGAAAATACGTCGCCGCCGCCGCGAGCACGCACGGATGTTCGACGCTGGAAATCCACGCCTCACCGGCGCTCGACCGCGATGCGGAATGCAGCACGGCGTTGTTCGACTCCGTCGCGCCGCTCGTCCACACGATCTGGTCCGCCGCGCATCCGAGCCAGCCCGCGAGTTTCTCGCGCGCCGGCGTCAGCGCGGCCTCCGCGCGCGCCCCGAGGCGGTGCGGGCTCGATGGATTTCCGATAAAACGCTCGACCGCATCCAGCCACGCTTGGCGCGCGGCGGGGATGAGCGGGCTCGTGGCGTTGTGATCGAAGTAGAGCATCGGCGCGCCGCCTATGGCGCGTCCTTTTTCGCCGTCGGTTTGCCGATGTTGCCGAGCACGTCGGCGCGGTCGGCGATGCGCGTGAGTTCCAGGTATTTCGGACCTTCGGCGTAGCTGAGCGCGATCGTTTTGAAGACGTCTCCATCAAGCACGAGTAGATCGACTTTTTGCCGCATGGTGCTGTCGGCGATGGCGTCCTTCAGCCGCTGGCCGGTGAATTTGCGGTCGTTCACGCCGGAGATCGTCATCGCCGGAGCGATGCCCGCCTTGTCGGCAATGCTGCCGGGCACGATGCCGACGACTTTGCCGTCTTCACTCGTCGCGAGGCCGAGGCTCCCGGTGGCGTTCACGGATTTGCGGTCCTTTTCGCGCTCGAGCACAAACTCGCTCGGCTTCGGGCTGAACTGGAGGCGGTAGCCGAGCGTTTCGAGAAACTTCAGGTCGAGCGTTTCCTGCGGCGTGCTGATGCGGTCGCGGAAAAACGTGTCCCAATCGTAGTCGGCGAGTCCTTTCAAAATGCCGGTCACTTCCGCGAGTTCGTAGGGCATCACGGGGCGTTCGTCCGGTTGCACGGCGAAGAATTTTTTGCAGAAATCATCGAGGCTCCGCTTGCCGCCGCTTTGCTCGCGGATGATCGCGTCGGCGGCGAGCCACGTCACGAGACCTTCGTCGTAGTAATCCTGACTGCGCCGCAGTGGAGCCCAGTTCGCGCTTTTCGCGCGGAGCGTCCAGCTCGTGATCGCGGTGTCTTCGACCGAGCGCCAGCGGCGTCCGGCCTGGCCGCGCAGGTAGTCGATCGTGGTGGCAAAACGCGCGATGTGTTCTTCCGGCGTGAGCAGGCCGCTGCGGACGGTGAGTACTTCGCCGAGGTATTGCGTGAGGCCCTCGTAAATCCAGAGCAGCTTCGTGCGCTCGGGCGTGTGGAAATTCGTCGTGACCATCGTCGCCGGGCGGCGGAATTTTCCGCACCACGAATGCACGAACTCGTGCGGCAGCAGATAGGCGGGCCACGCTTTGCGTTTCTTGTCGTCGATGAGTTCGCGCTCGCCGACGGAGTTGAAACTGGACGCGAGATGTTCGAGGCCGTTGTTCGGAAGCGCGTCGCTGCACACGACGAGGAAGTGGTATTCCGAGAAGTGCGCGCCGCCGAAAAGCGCGACGGCTTCGGCGACGAGCGCGCGATAGTTGGCGATCAGTTTGTCGTCGATCGCGATGGCGCTCGCGGACTCGCTTACGAGATCAAGGAAGGCGGGCGGCGTGCCTTTGCTCGACACGTCGATGCTGCGAAAATTCGCGCCGGTGATGAGCGGAGAATCGACCACTCGGCGCAGCGGCTCGGTTTGGAAAGCGACGGTGTATGGTTGGTCTTGCGGCGTGACGGCGGGCGCGCCATCGGGCCGGAGCGCGGTGCCGAAGCGCCAACCGGCGGGCAGCGTGAGGCGCACGGTCGCGGTGGTCACGTCGATGAGCGTGCTCTCGGGATAGACGAGGACGGTGTTCCAATTGATGACGCCGAGGAGGGAGTTGCCGAAGCTGTCGATGCCCGACGAGTTGGCGTTCGGCTGATTGCAGATGTAGTCGATTTTCGCCACCACACGATCGGCGCCTGCCGGCACGGTGAGGTGGAAACGCGCAGGCTCATCGTCATCGCGCCGCCACCCGACGGCCTCGCCTTTCACCGTCTCGAAACGCAGCCCGCCGAGATTCGCGACTGGGCCGCCGGGCGCGTGGATGCCAGGAATCCACTTCGGATACCACACGACGAACTCGCCCGGCGTCGCCGGAAATTCGACGCTGGAATGCAGCAGCGCGCGCGAAATTTCGCGGGCGTCCACGTCGATGACGAGATTCGGCACCGCGAAAGCGCGGGTGGCGAGGAAGGCGGCGGCGAGGGCGCGGAGGAGCGGATTCATGCGGGCGGGAGCTTTGGATTTTCGCCGGGTGAATGCAAGCAGCTCGGCTGGCGCAGG
>JANLQB010000460.1:0-2373 GCA_031367565.1 Verrucomicrobiota bacterium | reverse complement strand
AAGACGGCGGTGCGATCGGCGATTTCGGGAAGGTTCGCGTCGGAGATATTTTCCAGCTCGCGACCAGAAAGGGCGGCAAGGTTTTCATCTTCCACCCGTCCCTTGAGACCAACCTGACCAGCGATCGCGCGCGCGGTGATGAGGTGGTCGCCCGTGATCATCTTTACCGCGATGCCGGCTTCCTGACAGCGTCGGACGGCTTTGATCGCTTCGGGACGCGGCGGGTCGATCATCCCTTGCATGCCGAGAAATGTGAGGTCCACGGCCGCGTGCCCTGGATCGAGTTTCGCGTGATCGGCATCGACGTGACGCCGGACAAACGCGAGCACGCGCAGACCGCGCGCGGCCATTTCCTCCACGGCGCGATGCACGGCATCTTTGTCGATCGGAACATTTTTCCCGTGCTCATCGAGTGCATCCGCACAGCGCTCGAGAAGTCGCTCCACCGCGCCGACTTGGTAGATCACCCGGCCCGCTGGCACCTCGTGCAGCGTGGCGCGAAACATGTGTTCGGACTCAAATGGAATCATGTCCACGCGCGGCGACGCGTGGAGCGTATCGGCATGAAGCAGACCGCCTTTTTCTGCCGCGACGAGCATCGCGGCTTCCGTCGGATCGCCCTGCACTTTGAGGCGTCCGGATTCATCGCGCACGAGTTGCGAATCGTTGCAGAGAGCGCCCGCGCGCAGGCACTCGGCGAGCGCGGGATGCCCGGCGATTTTCACGGAAGCCCCGCCGACCTGAATCTCGCCCTTGGGCTCATAACCTCCGCCGGTGATTTGAAACCATTTTCCGCCCGCGAAAATCTCATGCACCGTCATCTGATTTTCAGTGAGCGTACCGGTCTTGTCAGAGCAGATGACGGTCGTGCTTCCGAGCGTTTCGACGGCGGGAAGTTTGCGGATGATCGCCTTCCGTTTCGCCATGCGCGACACGCCGATGGCGAGCACGACCGTCACGGCCGCGGGCAGCCCTTCGGGAATCGCGCCAACTGCGAGTGCGACGGCGGCCATGAACATATCGCCTGCTTTTTCGCCGCGCGCGACACCGACGAGAAAAGTCATCAATGCGAGTCCAAGAATGACCCAGAGCATCAGCCGACTGAACTGCGCGATCTTTTTGGTGAGCGGCGTGGAGATCTCCGTCGCCGTGGAAATGAGCCGCGCGATTTTCCCCGTTTCCGTCCGGTCGCCCGTGGCCCAGACGACGGCTTCCGCCTCGCCCGCAGTGACGAGCGTTCCGGCGAATGCCAGATTGCTGCGATCGGCGAGCACTGTGTCGAGCGCGAGCGCGTCGGTGTGTTTGCGGACGGGGACGGATTCGCCGGTGAGCGCCGATTCATCCACCTGCAAACTCTTCAACTTCACCAACCGAAGATCCGCGGGGACACGATCACCCGCCTGAAGCAGCACGACATCGCCGGGGACGAGCCCCTCGGAGTGAACGCGCTGCCGGCGAGCATCGCGACGCACCGTGATTTCGGAGACGACCATCCGGGCGAGCGCTTCAATGGACTTCTCCGCTTTGGCTTCTTGGAGAAAACCAAAAATCGCGTTGATGATCACGACGCCGAAAATGACCGACGAATCCACCCACTCGCCGAGAAACGCGGTAACGCCGACCGCGGCGATGAGGATGTAAACGAGCGGCTGATTAAACTGCCGGAGAAACTTGATCCATCCGGGCGTGCCGCGCCGTGCCGCGACGCGGTTCGGGCCGAACTCCTTTTGCCGACGCGCCACTTCATCCGCGGCGAGCCCCTTCAGCACATCGACGTCGAGCCAGCGCAGGACTTCAGCGGGTCGGGCGTGATGCCAGCCGTTGGGTGCGGGATCGTTCATCTTAGTTCATTTTCGCCCGATTGTTCTACGACTCCCGCGCGGCGGGGACAGATTTTGTCACCCGCGCTGCGATCGCGATTTCGAGACCGCCCGCTGTTTTGCGCAACTCAGATTCTACCCAGCAAAAGCAGGATGATGAGAATGATGACCACCAGGCCAAGCCCGCCGCTCGGTCCATAACCCCAGCCTTTGCTGTGCGGCCAAGTGGGAAGTGCGCCGAGTAAAATGAGGATGAGCACGATGAGTAAGATGGTTCCGAGAGTCATAAGGGTGGTGTTGGCTTCCCTGCTGAATCGCGGCTCGTCACTCGCGTGAGTGTTTCTATTTTTCCGCGTTCGGCGTTTCGATCTCGCCGGGCAAATCACCGGCCCGGCGGTGCCGCCCGCTCCGCGTATGGCCCCGCGCGCAGCTTGTCCGCGATGCCGCCCTGATTTCGCATCAGCGCCTTCATGCTCCAGTGAATGTGGCCGGGTGAATTCGTCCCGGCTCGCGTGAGGGCGATTTGCTCGATCATTTCCTGCGCGGGTCGCGA
>JANLQB010000422.1:0-11407 GCA_031367565.1 Verrucomicrobiota bacterium | reverse complement strand
TGACCACGGAAAATCTGCCGCAGCTCTCCGACATCGCCGGTTATCGAGCGGAGTTTTTGAAGCTGTTCGGCTTCGGCCTGCCGGGTGTCGATTACACCGCCGAGATCGATCCGAATCTCCCGATGCCGTCCGCAGTCGGGTAAAATTTTCCGGGCGGGACATTCCACGCGTTTTCCACTACCTACGCTTCTCGTGCCCGAGAATTCCGTCATCATGTCCGGCGTCACCGCCGTCGATCACCCGCTCGTCCGCGTCAAGCTCACGCAGCTCCGCGACGCCAACACCACGTCGCGCGAGTTCCGTTTTCGCCTCGCCGAACTCGCCACGCTGCTCGTGTACGAAGTCACGCGCGATCTCGCCGTCCAGCCGCGCACCGTGCGCACGCCGCTCGCGGATTGCCTAGGCGCAGTGCTCGCCCGACCGATCATCGTCGCGCCGATTTTGCGCGCGGGACTCGGCATGGTGGAAGGAATGTTGCGGCTGCTCCCCGAAGTCAGCGTCGCGCACATCGGCCTGTATCGGAACGAGGAGACGCACCGGCCCGAGAGTTACTATTTCAAAACGCCCGCGCACATCGCCGCCGCCGACGTGATCATCTGTGATCCCATGCTCGCGACCGGGTGGAGCGCGACCACCGCCATCACGCAGCTCAAGGAAGCCGGCGCGAAATCGCTGCGCTTCGTGTGCGTCGTGAGCTGTGAAGTCGGCATCCGCCAACTACGCACTGCGCACCCTGACGTCCCCATTTTCACCGCCAGCATCGACCCTGAAATTAACGATCGCGCCTACATCGTCCCCGGCCTCGGTGACGCGGGGGATCGCTATTTCGGAACGTAGTAGTCGCCACTGTGGGAAAACGACGGGTCGCGGCAGTCGCAATGAGCGAGATTCTGGCTCCGACCCTCCGGCTTCTTGCCATTCAAGTAAGGGAGGCTGCCGACGCGCTACTGACCGCTTCTCCAAAATTGGTGGTCAGTTGATGGATCAACAACTGCGTCTCTTACGGTCACACGCTGGAGGAATACGGGAGCTTTGCGGCGTGGGATTTTCGGCAACCGCGCAATTTCTCTGTTTGCATCGCGGTGGTGATCCTTTCTTTCAGGAATTACGCGTTGGACGCGGCAAGGTCAGTTGCCGCGGCGGCCATGGCGAGGGAGTCGTGGCCGTTGCGTTCGGTGATTTTTCGGAGGTGGGTGCGGTCGCGCATCCAGGCGAATTGATCGGCAAAGAGGGCACGCAGGAGTTCGCAGTAGCGGTGCATTTTTTCGTCGCCGAGACCGGCGTGCAGTTCGATCTGCTGGGAGAAGTCGAGGGGCTGGTGACGGCCGCGCGCAATGCGGTCGGAGCCGCCGTAGGTTTTCAGCACGTCGAGCCGTGCGCCGGGGAAGAGATCCATCAGCACGCGGGTTTGCTCTTCGTTCACTGCGGCGCGGACTCGGGCGCGGACGGGGACCCATTCTTCGAGCGTGAGGTCGCCATGCGCGAAGAGCAGCCGGAACTCCTGGCGATCGAGGCGTCCGGGCTGGGTGAAGCTGTGGTGGAAATTGACGAGGACGCCGCCGGGGTAGCGCGCGGTGCATTGCACCTGTTCCTCCAGACCGGAGCCGGGGCGCAGGGTGCGCTGGGCGGCGACGACTTCGCCGGGACCGAGCCAGCCTTCAAAGAGATCGAAAAAGTGGACACCGTGCTCAATGAAAATCCCGCCGCTTTTCTCGCGATCCCAGAACCAGTGGTCCGCGCCGAGGCCCTCATCGGCGGCGGCATTTTCGAAGAAGCCGTGCAGGCATTCGCCGAGGGCGCGCGATTCGATCAAGCGCCGGACGGAGTCGAAAAGGGGATTGTAGCGCTGCATGAGATTGGTGACGCAGAGGAGGTCGCGGGATTCGGCGAGCGCGAGCAGTTCGGCGGTCTGCGCGACGGTCATGGCGAGGGGTTTTTCGCAGAGGACATGTTTGCCCGCCAACAGCGCAGCGCGCGCCTGTGGAAAGTGTAGGAAGGGGGGCGTGGCGATGTAAACGAGATCGACGTCGGGACTCGCGAGCAGCGTGTCCACGTCGAGGAGATCGGGCACGCCGAAGCGTTTGAACATGGCGAGGGCACCGGCGTTATTCGTGCCGGCGATGGCGGTGAGGCTCACGCCAGGGACTTGCAGGAATTGCTGAAGGGCGAACAATCCGAAGCCTCCCGCGCCGATTGCGCCGATGCGTAGTGTATCCATGATACGCGTAGTATCGTGGGTCGGTGGCGACGCGAGCTTCCTCTTTGGTTTTTTCCGGCGCGCCGGATCAGGGCAGGGAGAAATAGTCCGCGCCCTGGTAGTTGCCGTCCACGAGCTTGGCAATCTGCATGAGCACGTCGTTCGCGAGCGTGCTGGCACCGAAGCGGAAGAGGTCGGGCGTGAGCCAGTCGTCGCCGAGCGTTTCACTGAGCATGACTAGATAGGCGATGGCTTCCTTCGCGGTGCGGATGCCGCCGGCGGGTTTCATGCCGATGCGGTGGCCGGTGTCGTAGTAGAAATCGCGGATGGCTTCGAGCATCACGAGCGTGACGGGGAGCGTGGCGGCGGGGGCGACTTTGCCGGTGCTGGTCTTGATGAAATCCGCCCCGGCGCGCATGGCAAGGTCGCTGCAAAAACGGACCTGATCGTAGCTGCCGAGTTCGCCGGTCTCGAAGATGACTTTGAGATGCACGTCGCCGCACACTTGTTTTACGGCGGCGATTTCATCAGCCACGCGCGCGTGTTCGCCGGTGTGAAATGCGCTGCGGTCGATGACCATGTCGATTTCATCCGCGCCCTCGGCGAGGGCGAGGCGCACGTCTTCGAGCTTCACGCTGAGGGGCATTTGTCCGCTGGGAAACGCGGTGGCGACCGCTGCGACGTGGACGGGCGATGAGCCAAGAAAGCGGCGCGCGGAGCGGACGAGATTTGGGTAAACGCAGACGGCGGCGCAGCTCGGGACGCCGAAGCGCGGCTCGGCGGGCTGGATGGCTTTGCGGCAGAGATACGCGACTTTGCCGGGCGTGTCTTTTCCCTCCAGCGTGGTGAGGTCCAACATCGAAACGATCATCTTCAGCCCCGCGAGTTTTGCGCCTGCCTTGATGCTGCGTTTGGTGAAAGACGCCGCGCGTTCCTCGACCATGACTTGATCGATGGTGGGTGACGCTGGGATGGTTTTCATGGCTGGACTATGCCGAACGGTGGATGGCTTCGACAAGGCTGCGCCGATACGCAGCCCAAGTATATCTTTCCGCAGTGGCTCGCGCGGCGTGTTTCATGGCGAGGCAACGTTCAGAGTCGCGGATCATTTCTTCGAGCTTCTCCGCGATCGCGGTCGAAGAGGCGATCGGCACGAGATAGCCGTCGATGCCGTCCGAAATCAGATCGCGACCGGCGGTGTGCGGCGTGGCGATGACGGGAACGCCGCGGGACATCGCTTCCAAAATCACAAGTCCGAAGCCTTCAAAAAGCGAGGGGAGGACTAGCACGTCGTGCTGCTCGATTTGGGCCAGGACTTGGACGTGAGGCAGCGAAGGAATCCAGCGATAAGTCTGCACGGCGCGGTTCAGCGGGGCGCAGTTTTCCACCACTTTTCGTCCGAGCAAAGTTAGTTCGACTGCCGAGCCGAGGGACTCCACGGCGTTAATTAGATAAGACAAACCCTTCCTTTGACCCAAAGAGCCGGCAAACAAAACACGTAAGGGAGCGCCCGGCTTGCGAGCGACTAGATCGCCGCGAAACTCTGGTGCGCCGTACGGGACGACGTGAACGGGTTTGCCGCCGATATTGGCGCTTTGCAAAGTGTCGCGGGTGAAGCTGCTGGCGACAATCACCTGATCGGCCAGAGCGAGTTCCGCATCTTTGCGCCCCAGCTTTTCCTGACTATCGGAGGCACCAGTGAGCGTCACCGCCCAGTCCGGCTCGCGCAGGGTTTCGATACGGTAGATTTCGGCAGAGGCTTTCCAATAACCGATGGGTAGCTCGTAGATGCACCGCAAGCCAAGAGACTTCGCCGCCTTAAAGGTCTCCAACGCTCCGTCTTCGTAACAATATACCGAAGCGATTCCCTTCTCAGTATGAAGCCGCCGGGCTACCCTAGCGTCGAAGGCGCGATAGACACCGTCGATGCCAAACGGAGCTTTCTCGCCAGTCACGAGGCTGCCGAACTTAAAGCCGCCCGCTATATGGCGAACGATTTCGTGCAATGGCGCGGTGCGGCATTTCGGATGCAGCGGCTGTGGCGGAGTCCGGCGGTTGAGGATTCTACCTACTGACGACGGACACAAAGCGCGAAGCAGTCGGCTAGGTCGCCAAGCGATACAGGTCCAGAATTCGCGAAGCAGTCCCGCCTCCTCCAGCGCCAAGGCAGCCTGGTAGGCGTTGGCATTACCGGTGGGGTGTGAAATGAGCATTTTGCCGTTTTGCGTCCGCGACCTATTCCTCAAACCAATGTGAAAACCGGCCTAAATCCTCCTTGGAAAGTTGAGTGACGGCTGTTTCGAGATCTTGGACGCTCATATTGGGAAAATAGAGTTGGAAGGGGACTCAGGCAATCCTCGTTTCGACTGGCATCGTTGGTCGGAAGTCCCTGAGGAGATCGCGGAAATGATACTGAAGGAACATCGCGAGAGTCACTGCCGCAAAGCAGGCCAGTGCCAGGAAATTGGTGCGGTCGAACCAGTAAAATTGGTCTTTGCCGATGTCGTTGAAGCGACACTTGAGGAGATAGCCTGCGCAAAGAAGTTTCCACGACCAGAGCTAGGGAGGAAGTTGGCCGTGAGTTGGAGCTTCTAAAAAGTCGGACACGCCAAAAACGACAAACGTGAGAGAGGCGCGTATGATGACGTTGCGCTTGTCCGCCGGGCAGGCGCGAAACCAAAACGGAAGGGCGATGGGGATCATGAGCCACGCCGCGGGCTTACTTAGAAAATTCGCCTGCTTTCCTCACGAAAACCGCACGAAATCCCGCAGGAACTGTAACCAAATAAAGAACAGCCCTCTCCAAGAGTAACGCACTTCCCCAGCGGCGTTCTTTTTCAGGACTCCGGCGGTGAGGTTGTGGGTGATTTGTGAGTTTAGGTCCCTCGCGATTTCGGCCTGCATTTTTTCGGCGTCGAGGGGTTCGAGGTCTTCGACGATGATGCCGTTGTTGCGGAGGAAATCGCGGTGGCTTTCGTAGAGGCCGAGGAAGCTTTGGTCGCCGCGCACGCGGTTCACGCGCCATTGCGGGACGAGCATGAGGCTGTAGCTGAAGGGGTAGTTCCAGGTGGTCCAGATGCGGCCGTCTTTGGCGCG
Source organism: Verrucomicrobiota bacterium (assembly GCA_031367565.1). Classification (GTDB taxonomy): domain Bacteria; phylum Verrucomicrobiota; class Verrucomicrobiia; order Chthoniobacterales; family Chthoniobacteraceae; genus JANLQB01. Next base: position 6,114 of record JANLQB010000422.1, on the reverse strand, counting down.
CGAGGAGAGGCTGAGGTAGAAGAAGGCGACGTCGTTTTGGTCGATGAGACACACGGCAGCCTGGGTGCGATCGTCGGCTTTGTAGAAGAGGCGGAAGAATTGCGCGTAGTCGTCCCAGTCCCAGCCGGCGTCTTCGACGTGCTCGAAGCGCTCGCCTTCGATTTCTTCGGTGAGGTCGTCGAGCGCGGGGAAGGTGTGGGCGTTGGGCGGGGTTTTGTGGCGTAGACTTTTATCGACGGGGAGTGTCAGGCGGCGGACGCGGGTGAGGATTTCGAGCCACGGGAGAAGCAGCCAGCTCGAGCCGAGGAAAACGCCGACGATCCAGTAGCCGGTGAAGAGCCACCCGATGAGGAACGAGGTGGCGAGGATGCCGAAGGTGCCGATTTTCTGGAGGAAGATCGGGCTGAGCGTGCGCAGGCTGAAGCTGAATGCGCCGACGCCGAGGATGAGGAGGAGATTCGAGAGCGTCACGGCGTGATGGCGTGTTTTTCCATGAAGACGGCGAGTTCGTCGGGGCCGAAGTCGGGGAGCAATTTGCCGTCGCCGGTGACGAGCGTGGGCGTGCGCTTCTGGCCGGAAAGCTGGATCATTTCATCGTAGTCCGCGCGGTTCGCTTCCACATCAATCTGCCGGTAGGCGTAGCCGCGCGCGCGGAGCCAGTCTTCGGCGCGCACACACCACGGGCACCAGGTTTTGACGTAGAGTTTGAGTTCGGTGGACATCGGTTTGGGTGTTACTTCTTCGGCACTTCAGTGTCGGTGGGCTTTTTGGGCTCAGCCGCAGCCTTCCATTTTTCGGAGATTGATTTCAGGTAAGACTCCACGTTTTTCCGGTAAATGACGAGCCCGGCGGGGATCTCTCGCGGTTCGAGGATGCGGACGCGCTTCGTATCGGTGATGAAATTCGCGCCCGCGAGCTGGAGGATCACCTTGGTTTGCAAATCCTTGTACATGAGCACGGGGAAAACGTCGCCCTTATCCATCATCCACTTCGCGCCATCGGAAAGCTCTACCGGCAGGTCTTCGTTCAAAACGGCATACACTTTATATTCGCGGGCGTGCGCCGTGACGGCGAGCGCGACGAGTAAAAACAAGCGGAGGATTCCTTTCATGCGCGCACAATGGAGAAGTTCGCCGGGAAATCAACGCGCGTGCGCGTCAGATGAGGAAGCAGCGCGCGCCAGTGAAATTTCACTTTTCTTTCCAAAAAACCTGCCTACCCTCCGCGTTAACAGCATAGCTTGGATTCGGCGTAGGAAAGTTTGTCAGTTGAAGTATTTCAGTGACGACCTGAAACCCGATGACCGGGACCGTCACCGAAATCTGCGCTTCGCACAAACAGACAAACAGTAAAATGGGTAACAAACTCTACGTGGGGAACCTCCCCTTCAATTCAACCGAAACCGATCTTCAGGATCTCTTCGGCCAGGCAGGAACCGTCAGCGAAGTGATGCTGATTCAGGACAAATTCACCGGTAAATCGCGCGGATTCGCCTTCGTCACCATGGGGACGGACGAAGACGCGCAGAACGCCGTCAACCAGCTCCACGGCAAAGCAATTGAAGGCCGTTCGCTGACCGTCAACGAAGCGCGTCCTCGTGAAGAGCGCGCCGGTGGTGGCGGTGGCGGTGGTGGATACGGCGGCGGTGGTGGTGGCGGCGGCGGCGGACGCCGCGACTTCGGCGGCGGTGGTGGAAGCCGTGGCGGTGGTGGACGCGGCGGCGATCGACGTTAAGCGACCGGCTCACTCAGCCTGAAAGTTTTGAAGCGCGGTCCGGAGTTTACTCCGGGCCGCGTTTTTATTTTGCGTTTCGGGGGACCGCTTGCGGCCAGGGTACCAAGGCAAAGCTTTGCCTCGCTACGCCACAGAACGAAGCGCCTTTTCGGGACTCTGTTTGTGAGGGCGAGACACAACACCGGCCGGCGGGAGCCCCGTGCTCGATCATCCAGGCCTCTGCGGTGGGCGCAAAGAAGCGTCGGCCGTCGATGAAGCGACGTGCTGTTTTACAAGGAACTGATCGACCCGCAATTCGCGGTTATGGACGATCGCGATCCGTTTACAGCCCGTCGCCCGCCTTCAGCGTCTGCATGCCTTCGGTGATAACGTCCTTGTAAGTCCCGCCCGCTGGGATCATCGGCAGGACGTGCTCGGTGTAAGGCACCATCACTTCGAGGATGCACGCGCCCTTTTCCGCGAGGAACCACTCCATCGCTTCGCGCAGGTCTTTCTTGTGAATGACGCGGCGCGAGGGCACTCCGAAGCCTTCGCAGATTTTCATGAAATCAGGATAGATCGTCGTCGTGTCGGCGATTTCGCGTTTTTCGTCGGTGAAAAGGCCGAGGAAAGTATGGCCGCGGTTGGATTTGAAGAAACGATCTTCCCACTGCACGACCATGCCGAGGTGCAGATTATTCAGCACCATCGCTTTTGCGCCGATGCCCTCCACGCGGGCGCAGGCGAGTTCCTGGATGTTCATGACGAAAGAACCGTCGCCGTCGATGTCGATGACTTGTTTGTCGGGCCGCGCCACTTTCGCGCCGAGCGCGGAGGGATAGCCGTAGCCCATCGAGCCGAGACCGGCGCTGGTGATGAGTGTGCGCGGTTCGTCGAAATCATAATACTGCGCGGCCCACATTTGATGCTGCCCCACGCCCGTCGTGATGATTGCTTCGCCTTTCGTCAGTTCGTAAAGCAGGCGGATCGCATACTGCGGTTGGATCGCGTCCTCAGTGTCCTTGAATTTGAACGGCGACTCCGCCTTCCATTGCGCGATCTGCGCGCTCCATTCGGGGTAAAGCGTGTAGCCGCCCTTCGACTTCCGCTCGTAACCTGCCGCTGCGAGCATCGCGTTCACACGAGTCAGCGCGTATTTCACGTCGCTGAGGATCGGCAGCTTCACGACCTTGTTTTTGTTGATCTCCGCGTTGTCGATGTCGATGTGGACGATCGTGCCGTGCTTCGCGAATTCGCTGATCTTGCCCGTCACGCGATCATCAAAACGCACGCCGATCGCGAGGAGCAAATCCGCCTCGTTCACCGCGTTGTTTGCATAAACGGTCCCGTGCATGCCCAGCCATTTCAGCGAAAGCTCGTGCGATTCCGGGAAACAGCCGATGCCCATCAGCGTCGTCGCCACATGAATCTGCGCGCGTTCGGCAAATTCCTTCAATTCCGCGCTTGCCTCGCCGGAAATGATGCCGCCGCCGCAATAAATCATCGGCTTCTTCGCCTGCCGGATCAGCCCCACGAGTTCATTCAGCTCCGCGTCGCTGCAGTGCACGATCGGATTGTAGCCGCGCAGGTTCACTTCATTCGGGAAAACGGGCTGCGTTTCGCCCATCTGGATGTTCTTCGGAATGTCGATGAGCACTGGCCCTGGCCGACCTGTCTGGGCGATGTGGAAGGCCTCCTTCACGATGCGCGCGAGGTCGTTGATGTCCGTCACGAGATAGTTGTGCTTCACCACCTGCGCCGTCACCGAAAACACATCCGTCTCCTGAAACGCGCCTTTGCCGATCATGTGCTGCGGCACCTGCCCGGTGATCGCCACCAGCGGCGTCGAGTCCAGATACGCATCCGCGATTCCCGTCACCAAATTCGTCGCGCCCGGCCCCGAAGTCGCCATCACCACGCCCGCCCTGCCCGTCGCCCGCGCATAACCTTCCGCCGCAAAAACGCCGCCCTGCTCATGCCGCGGCAGGATCGTGCGGATTTTCTTCGAGCGCGTCAGCGCTTGATGCATCGCCATGCTCGCCCCGCCGGGGTAGGCGAAAATCGTATCCACGCCTTCGCGCTCCAGCGCCGCGACTAAAATATCCGCGCCGGTCATCTTGGGCCCGAGTTCGCCGTGAGGCGCTGAGGCGGTCGTTGCAGGAGTGGATGCGGTAGTCGTGCTCATAGGAAAATGGGCCGCGAGAGTAGCCGCGAAGCCAGGGCGCGGCAAGGAGGAGTTTCCTCCGAATCAGCAGAAGCAAATGACGTCATGCGTCCCGCCGCCGACTGCAAACAAACGCGAAGCGTCATTCTTTCCGCGCGATCGGCAGAAGATATCTGCGCTTCGCGATGGATTTTCGGTCTGCGGCGGGACGCGCGCCGCTCCATGCCTGTTTCAGAATCCCAGCCCCGGCGGCAATCCCATTCCGCCAGTCAGCTTGCCCATTTCCGATTGCGCGAGCGCTTTGCCGTCTTCGATCGCTTTTTTCACGCCGCTGAGGACGAGGTCTTCGAGCATCTCGACATCTTGCGGATCGACGACCGTTGGGTCGATTTTGATGGAGATCACGTCGCCCGCGCCGTTCGCGACGACGGTGACTTTTCCACCACCCGCAGTCGCGGTGACCGTTTTTTCCGCGAGTTCTTCCTGCGCGGCGAGCATCTTTTCCTGCATCTGCTGCGCTTGCTGCATCATTTTTTTGAGATTCATGGGATGGGGAAAAGTTGAGGGTTTGCAGTTGAGTGTTGAGAGTTTTTCGGAGCAACGCGTTTCGCGCCGCGACATTCTTCCATCACTGAACCCTCAACTTTCAACTCTCAACTCGCAGTAATCTCCGCTTTGAAAATATCGAGCGCCTTCAGAATGAGCGGATCGTTTTTGAAATCTTCCATCGGATCGCGCACGGCGTCCTTTTTGGTTTCAGCAGGCTGGGCCATCGGGACGGGCGTGACGGTGAAATCGGAACGCATTTCAAATTTCGCCTTCAGCGCGCGGCCGGCGAGCGTGCTGAGCAGGCTTTCGAGGTAAACGCAGTTGTCCCGCTCTTCGCAATGCTGCACGGCGAGCGTTTGTTCGTCGGGGAAGGTGATATGTGCGATGTCTCCTTCGATCGCAGTGAGCGTGCCGGTCTCGACCCACATGCGGAGTTTTGGCCGGTTCGCGCGGACTTCTTTGATGAGTGCGGGCCAGATTGCGTCGGAGTCCACCGGACCGAGCTTCGGTGCGGCGGCGGGCGGCGGTGTTTCGCGCAAGACGGCGGCGAGCGGTTCTGGGGCTTTTATTTCCAGTTTTAAAACTTTCACTTCCACCGCCTTAGGCGCGGGAACCGGCTTCGCGACAGGTTTCGCGGGCAATGGAGCACTTCTGACTTCCGACTTCCGACTTCCGACTTCCCCTCCGCCGCGGATCGCGGCAAGCGTGTCGATGACCTCCGTCAGCGTCGCCTGGCCCAGCGTCTGGATCGCGCGGATGACGGCGATTTCGAGGTGCATTTTCTTGTTCGGCGCCCACTTCATCCGGCCTTCGGCGGCGGCGAATTGTTCGATCAAATCCAAGAGCCGATCCATCGCGACGCGCGCGGCTTGCTCGGAAAGCCCGGCGACTTGCTCTTCGCTCAGTTCGTCCGCCAGCCCAGTGGGGTCGGCCTTTGCGATGAGCAAATTCCGGAAATGCGCGATGAGATCGGAGAGCAGCCGCGAGAGATCTTTGCCGCCTTCCGCTTGCTCATGCACGACGGCGAGTGCGGCGGACGCATCGCCGCCGAGCAGATGATCGCTCAAAGTCGAAACGGTGTGATGCGCGGTGAAACCGAAAATATTCAGCACGTCCTCCTCCGCGATCGTGTTGCCACAAAACGCGACGAGCTGATCGAGCATCGACTCCGCATCGCGCATCCCGCCTTCCGCGCCGCGCGCGATCGTCTCCGCCGCCGCCGCTGCGAGATCGACGCCTTCTTTCCCCGCGATCATCTGCAAATGCGATGCGATGAGCGCGGTCGGGATGCGCTTCAAATCGAACCGCTGGCAGCGCGAAAGGATCGTGGTCGGGACTTTCTGCACATCCGTCGTGGCGAAGACGAATTTCACGTGCTCGGGCGGTTCTTCGAGCGTTTTCAGCAGCGCGTTGAAGGACGAAGTCGAGAGCATGTGGACCTCGTCCACGATGTACATTTTGAATTTCCCGTTCGTCGGCGCGTACTTGACGTTGTCGATGATGATGTCGCGGATTTTTTCGACCTGCGTGTTCGAGGCCGCGTCGAATTCCAGCACGTCCATGCTGTTTCCCGCCGTGATCTCCACGCACGAAGGGCAAACGCCGCACGGGCTCACCGTCGGCCCGGTTTTGCAATTGAGCGCCTTCGCGAGGATGCGCGCCGTGGAGGTTTTCCCCGTCCCGCGCGG
>JANLQB010000325.1:0-3982 GCA_031367565.1 Verrucomicrobiota bacterium | reverse complement strand
CGATGTTCCGCCAAAACGCCGCCGTGCCGCCCGAAAAATTCCCGTTCTGAATGAGCTGCCGATTCCCCACGCTCACCTCAATCACGCTCACCTCATCGAGCAAAAATTCGCCTTCGCTGAGCAGCCCGATCACGAGTTCGTGGTAAAGCGTCGGATCGTTGCTCCCAAGCGGCGGCGCGCCCGTGCCGGTGTAGGTGAAAGTTTGCCACGCGGATTTCCCGCTTTCATCGCTCGCCGCCCACGCTTCCGGCACGGAATTATCCATGCCCGGATTGCGCAGCTCCAGACTCGATCCGCCGCCATCCGCGCGCGCGTCCCACCGTCCGCCGTCGAAGTAATGCACGGCGTTCACCGGATTGTTATTCGCGTCTTCCAGCACGATCGAATCGTCCGTATGGCCGAGCGATCCGCCGAGCGGACCGACGACGGTGATGCCAGGAAATTTCGCGAGCAACGCCGCCGCATCATTCGCCACCACGAGATAACCGCCCGCCGGAATTTGCGTCCCTGCCACGAAATCGAAGCTCACGCCGCCGCTCAGCTTCCAGCCCGTCAACGTCACCGGCGACGCGCTTTTGTTGTAAAGCTCCACCCATTCCTCCGCGCTCTCCGTCGCACCCGTCGCGAGATACGTCGGCGCGTGGTGATACATGATCTCATTGATCACGATCGCGTCGGGAACGCTGAACGTGTTCACCGCGCCCGGAGTCGCCGCGGAAGGCGTGAGCCAGCGCCCCGTGGCATCGCGGGCTTGCGCGCGATTTTTCACGACTTGCGCGTCGGCGACGATCGTTGCGTTGCCGAGGAAAAGTTTATCCGCATCGAGCGGACGCCAGCCGAGCGTCGTTTGATCCAGCGCCAGCACCGCGCCCGCCGCGAGCGAGCCGCTCAGCGCGTAGCTCACGCCGCCGGAAGTGCTCAGCGTGTAGCCCGCGAGCGAGACCGCGCCCGTGCCCGTATTCCGTAGCTCCGCAAACCAAGTCGCCTCCGTCGCGCTCGCGATTTCGCTCAGCAAAAGCGCCGAAGTGAGCGAGATCGCGGGCGGCGTTTCGATGAGATCGAGCGTCGCCAGGAAAAACGCGTCCGCATTGCCCGCGCTCGACTGATGCAACTCGACCGCGAGCGTGTTCTCGCCGGTCGTCAACGCGGTCGCCGGCAGTTCGATCGCGCCGCTGAATTTCGGATACATTACGTCGCTGTCCGCGAGCGTCGTACTCGTCGGCGAGCCGGTCACGCGCACGCGATGCAGCTCCGCGCCGTTCAGGTAAAACACCGCGCCATCGTCCGCGATGTAGTTCAGCAGCAGGCGATACGCGGACGCCGGATTGCCGTTGTAGGTAAATTTCTGGCGGAAATAAGTCGTCACCGGATTCGCCGGCAGCGTCGTCTTCGCGAGCAGCGGTTGCGCGGTCGCTTCCCATTTCACGCGGAAGCCGCCGGGATTCGGATCAGGCCCCGCGTTACTCCACAGGAAGTCGATCGTGTTCGCGCCCGCCGCCCAACCCGTGACCGTGAACGGCCCAAAATATCCCGCGAATCCACCCGTCGCGATGCCTTTGCTCACGGTGTTGAGCAGCACGATGTCGAGCGAGTTGTCCGCCGCGATGTAGAGCTTCGCATCCACGCTCGCGAGCACGTAACCGCTGAGATTTGCCGTCGTCCGCCAGCGGAATTGCCCCGCCGCCGTCGCGTCCGTGCCTGCGCTCGAGAGCCCGGTCCATTGCGAAAAACCATCCGGGCCGAGCCACGCTGGGTGGCCGTTTTGCACGACCGCAGCCACGTTGTTCGTCACATTGAAGAAGTGCGGATCGCCCGAGCCAGGCGCGGCCAGCGTGCCATCCGCGGCGATGCCCGTGTTGAAAAGCGTCGCGATCGTCTCGCGGAAAGGAAGCGGCGTCGGCGCGGGCGGCGTGCCCTCCACGTAAAATTTCACCTCGCTCAAACCCGCGAGTTGGCTCGCGTCGCCGTGATTGCTCGTGATGTTGAAACGCACGTAACGCACGCCCGTGCGGTCGAACTCGAAATGCTGCCCCGGCTCCGTCGCGAGCCCGCTCGCCTTGATGAAACTCAACGTCCCCGCGCTGGCAAATGGCCCCGCCGCATTCGTCGCGACGAGCACTTCGACCGACTTCGCCCCCGCCGTGATCGCGCTGGTTTCGTTGTAGTTCCAAACGTGAAACGAAGTGAGATGCGACACGCCGCCGAGGTCGAACGTGATCACCGCCGGGAGCGGATCGTTCGGCCCCGTCGCCATCCCGTTGCTCTGCCACATCGTGCCGTTTGCCGTCACGCCATGCGTCTGCCCGGTGAGGCCCGAGCCGTTCACGCAGTTCACCGCCGCACGCGTAAATCCCGTCGTCCGCTGCGAGCTGAAATCGGTGATCGCCGCGGTCGCCGCCGTCTCGACCGGCACCGCCGTCGCGACTTCATTGCTGAACCCGTAGTGATGCCACGTCCCCGCGTCGATCGGCAGGAAATCGAACGCCATCGTCCCGTTCCCGCTCGCCGTGTAGTGGTACTTCACGATCAGCCCGTTGCCGGAGCCCGTCATGTTTTCATCCACGATGAACGCCGTCCCCGAATCGCTCGGCGTGATCGCATTCCGCCGCACCGGAGGATCGCCATAGCCCGCCGCGTAAAACGTCGCGAGGTAACTCTGATTCGGCGTCAGCCCCGAAAGCTCGATCCGCGATTTTCCGTTGAAGGTGTTGCCGTAAAGAAAGTCCTCGCAGAGCTGGCGGCTGCCCGTGCCCGCCGGGAGATTGTTCGCAAATCCGGTGAGGGGACTCGTCGCCCCGAGCAGCACCCAGTTCGCGCCCGAAGTCGCGCTCGAGCCCGGCGAATCAAACGTCACGCCATTGATCGCCGTGTAAGCGCCCGCGCGATTGAAGCCGATCTTGTGCGTGTAGCTTTTCGCGTTGCTCACGCCCGAATCCGCATCGCCCGTCCACGGGAGCACCGTCCAAATCCCGCCCGGCACGGCCGGCGGCGGATCCATGTAGATCAAGGGATTTCCAAATTGAAAACCCGCCGGCCCGCTGCTCCACCCCGCATCGTTGAACGCCGGATTTTGCCACCCCGCCGCCTGCGCCGCGACGTTGTATTTCCAGGTGGAACTCTGCGCGATCACTCGCGTCTTCACCGGCGGCGGCGGCGGCGGAAAATTCGCCGCCCCCGGAGTCCCGCCGATCTGCGCGCTCGGCCCCCAATTTTCCGCCCGCGCCGACCCCGTGTAAGGATCGCGTTTCGCCAAAGTCGCCCCGCCGCCGTCCGGCGCGACCGGCCACTCGCCTTTGTCGCCGTAGGTCAGCTCGTCCATCGCCCGATCGTTGTTATCCAGGAGCCGCAGCGTATCGCCGGCATTGCTCAGCACACCGGTAAATGGACCGAGCGCTCCCGGGATCAATCCCGGCGTTTTCGCGACCACCAAATGCCCGCCCGCCGGAATCACCACGTTATTCCCGAACGCAAAATCCACCCCGCCCGCGATCCGCCAGTCCGAAATATCCACATTCACCCCCATCATATTAAACAGCTCGATCCACTCCCCCGCCTCCCCCGCACCCGCGGGATTGTAGTGGATTTCATTAAAAACGACGACCGCATCATTCGGCGGAAGCGCTCGGACGGGGGCGAGCAGGCAAGCGAGCAGAACAAGCAGCGAAAGGAGGGATTTCATCGGCGGAAGGCGAACTATCCGTCGTGTGAGCGGGGCGGCCATCGAAATGTGACCGAATTGGAAATTTCGCGGGTGGCCGGACAAGAGGGGCCCGCTTTACAAACGAAGCCGCCGTGGCCGGATTCGCAGGCTTCCCACTCTCATGGAAATTCGTTAGCATCCGCGTCCTATGAAACGCCCCATCGCCTCCGACTTCGACCAGGAAATCCTCGATCTCTACGATGACTTCGCGCACGGACGGATCAACCGGCGCGGCTTTCTCGAACGCGCTTCCCGATTCGTCGCGGGCGGGCTCACCGCCGC
>JANLQB010000312.1:0-2909 GCA_031367565.1 Verrucomicrobiota bacterium | reverse complement strand
CACGTTTCGCGTCCCATCACTTCCGGCAAATCGAACGCGACCACACCCGCATTATCCGTCACGAAACGCACGTCATTCGTGGTGCGCAACTCGACCAGCGGCACCGGCCATCCGCTGCCTTTTTCCAACACCTCGATCCGGTATGGCTCGATGGAAAACGCCGTCGCGCAAAGCGTGGCCAACAGCCCGAGGAGAACGTGTCGCGCCTTCATGAATGTTGCGCCGCCACGGAGTTCGCCGTCTTTTCGCGCGGCTCAGAAAGACGCGAAGCCACCTCCCGAAAACGCGTTTCGTAGTCCGCGTGATTCGTTCTCATCACGTGATCCCAAAAACTGAAATACAGCCCGTAGTTTCCGCGCATTTTTTCGTGGTGCATGATGTGGTTCGTCGGCGTGTTCGAGATGTATTTCACCCACGAATCCATGAACCAACGCCGATGGTATTCATAGCCCGAGTGACAGACCACGTTAAAAAAACTGCCAGCTCATGAAGAGCATGAACGCGATCGGCCTGATGGACTTTGTGCGTTCGAGCTAGGATTTCTTTAAGTTCGGTCGTCGTTGGATGCTCCGAGAAGTAGTGGGCTCGACCAGCAGGAACGAAGACCATACAGCGTCCGAGAGTAGTCTGATGGTCGAGGTGGATCGTGATGGTCGGCGGACGAATCATGCAACTCTCAGTAACTTTGGAAATTGCAGTGACCAGAATGGAAATCTCACGGAAAAAACTCGCTTCACCACGCGCTAATTTCTTTCGGCCCTCCGGGACGCCGAACGTCGAGCATTTGTGCTCATCACCACATTATTGGCACCACTGCACAATTTCCTCTTCTCTTCGGACCATCGGCCTGTTAGCCCTCGCGGCCTTTCGCACTTAAAGGAAACCGCTCCTTGGCCAGTTCGACTAATCAATGCCTGTCGTAGCTTTTCCGATTCACGGACACCTGACACTGCGCGAGGCAGGTTCGTCCATTCGCGTTTACGAACTTCAGGGGTAGATGGTTTTTTCCACGACCGAAGTCGTAGTCCGCGATGTCGCCGAGGGCGCGGAAGCGATCCTCTTCACGAATCTCGGAGGCGTCCCCGTGCTGCGAAGGGCGATGAAGACGGTGATCGGCGGACTTTCGCGGCGGCGTATTTTCCCGAAAGGGGCCGCCATCGTGTATATCGGCGATCCCGCGAACGAACTCTTCATCGTCGCGCGCGGCAGCGTGAGCGTGAACACCACCCTCGCGCCCGGCAGCCAGCGACGCCCCGCCACGCTCACGCCGGGAATGACCTTCGGCGCGCTGGCCGTGATCGACGGCGCGCTTCGCTCCGGCACCGTGCTCGCCGACTCGGAGGTCGAGTGCGACATGTTGAAAATGGACGACTTCAACCGGCTCGTGGACTCGCATCCGCGGATCAGAATTACGATTTTGGAAAACATCAGCCTCGCCCTCTGCTCGCGGCTGCGGAAAGCGAACCGCGAACTGAGCGTCTTCGACCGCTGCGACGCCGCGCTTCGATGAAACCTGAAGACCGGTCGGGCGCGCGTCGCGCAAATAGTCCGCTAGTGGCGCTCGCGATTCCGCTGCTCGCGGTTCTCGCGCCAACTTTGGGCGGCGCGACCCAACTTTGGGCGCAAGCCACGATCCTCTTTTTGACGGGATTACTATTTGTCCTCGCCCCGCCCGAACGCGCGCTGGGGCGGTTGGCGAATGGCATCGTGCTCCTCGCTTTCCTCCTGGCCGTGAGCGCATTTCTGCCCGCGTCGTGGTTTCCCACACCGGAATGGCGCCAGGTTCTCGGTTCGCAGTTTTCCCTCGCGCTGCCCGCCACGAGATCGCCTCAGCCGTGGCTGACTTTTGAAGCCACCTGGCCCCTCGCCGCCGCCATCGGCTGGGCTTACTATTTGTTCGCCTTTCCGTGGGAGCGGAACACCCGCCGCCAAGCGCTGCGCACTTTTGCAAAGGGCGTCCTACTCCTCGCGGCGCTGGCTCTCGCGGCGTATTTCGCAGGTTGGAAGATTCCATTTTGGCCGCCGGTCCTGAACCTCCACCGCAGCTTCGGCTTTTTCCCGAATCGCAATCAGACCGCCGGACTCCTCGCACTTTCGGGAGTCATCCTCGTCGCGGTGGGTTATCAGAAATTGCGGGAGCGGCGGTTGAAAGCCGTCGGATGGTATCTCGGCTTGGCGCTGATTCTCACGGCGCTGGTTCTCGCGTATTCGCGCGCAGGCATCGGGCTCTTCTTTGGCGGAACGACGCTGTGGATTTTCGCTTCGAGCGCCGCCTCCCGCTCGCCGCGCGCGATCACCACTTCTTTGGTCGCGCTGGTTCTGCTACTCTTGGTCAGCGCTCGTTTCGGGAGCGAGACGTTCCGCCGCTTTGAATCGACGGGCCCTGACTTCCGAGTCCTGCTGCAACGCGATGCGCTCAGCTTGTCGCTGAAGCAGGCGTTGCTTGGGGTCGGCCTCGGCAATTTTGAGCCGATGTTCGCGCTGCATCGCGATGCCTCGCGAAAAGAAAACCGGGCGATTCATCCCGAGAACGACTGGCTGTGGCTCGCGATCGAAATGGGCTGGCTGTTGCCCGCGAGTTTTCTCGTGGCCCTTGCCTTCTGGGTCCGCAGGAGTTTTCGACCTTTTTCTAAATGGGGATCGACCGTCGAACTTGCCGCTTTCATCTACGGCTTGGGCTTTCTCGTTCATCGCTTGATCGACGTCTCAGGGCATCGCTTGGGCACGCTTTGGCCCGCGCTTTTTGTAATGAGCACGACCGTCCGATTGAAACCCGCGACCGATGCGAGTCCGTGGATTCGCCCGGTTTTCCGTATCGTGGGTTGCCTGCTGATCCTCGTGAGCGGCTGCTGGTTCGGCTCGATCGCGGGCGGCGCTTCATTTCCGACGTCAGCGGCGCTCGGTCGTTT
>JANLQB010000296.1:0-6386 GCA_031367565.1 Verrucomicrobiota bacterium | reverse complement strand
GTGACGACGACGGCGGTGATGCCGATGCCGCGCGTGACTTGCTGGGTAAGGATATCGACGACGGAAACCATGATGGGGTCGAGGCCGGCGGTGGGTTCGTCGCTGAAAAGGAGTTCGGGATCGAGGGCGAGGGCGCGGGCGAGGCCGACGCGTTTTTTCATGCCGCCGCTGATTTCGGCGGGTTTGAAATTTTCGAAGCCGGAGAGGCCGACCATTTCGAGTTTCATCTTCACCATGAGGTCGATGATGTCGGGCGCGAGCTTGGTGTGTTCTTCGATCGGAAGCGCCACGTTTTCGCCGACGGTCAACGATTGCAGCAGCGCGCCGCTTTGAAAGAGCAGCCCGAAGCGCCGGCGGATGCGCGCGTGTTCGCGCTCGTTCATCGTGGTGATTTCCTCGCCGAAAAGTTTCACCGAGCCGGAGGTCGGCTTCATCGAGCCGACGACATGGCGGAGCAGCGTGCTTTTTCCACAGCCGGATGCACCCATGACGATCATCGTGTCGCCTTTGAAGACCTTAAACGAAATGCCATTGAGCACGCGGCGTCCGTTGAATTCGCGGACGAGGTCGGTGACTTCGACCACGGGTTGATCGGTGGGCTCGGCGCTCATGTGGTGAAAAAGAACAGCGCGGTGAGGGAGGCGTTGGCGATCAGCATCATGAGCAGCGACCACACGACGGAGCTGGTGGTGGAGTGGCCGACGCCTTCTGCGCCGCCCTCGACAGTGAGGCCCATGTGGCAGGCAATCGTGATGATGAGCCAGGCGAAGACGAGGCTCTTGATGAGGCCGGAGTAGAGATCGAACGCGTCCGAAAATTCCAGGGAGCGCAGGATGTAAGCGGCAGTGGGGAAATCGAGCGCGTAGTGGCAGATCGACCAGCCGCCGACCATGCCCACGCAATTTCCAAAAACGGTGAGCGTGGGCAGCATGATGAGCATCGCGAGAAAGCGCGGGACGATGAGGAAGCGGATCGGATTGATCGCCATGACTTCCAGCGCCTCGATTTCCTCCGAGACTTTCATCGTGCCCAGCTCCGCTGTGACCGCCGAGCCGCTGCGTCCGATGACGATGACGCCGATAAGCAGCGGGCCGAGTTCGCGCAGGAGCGACACGGAAACGAGGCCGGGGACGTAGCTCAGGCCGCCGAGTTTTTTTAGCTCACCGGCGGATTGCATCGCGAGCGTGAGCCCGATGCTGAAGGACGTGAGGCATGCCATCGGCAGCGCTTGCACGCCGATCAGCACCATTTGCCGGAAGACTTGCGAAACGCTCCACGGCTGGCCGCGGAAGGGGCCGAAGAGCGTCCAGTAAAGGATGCGGACGTTCAGCGTGAGATACGCTTTCAAGCGGACGGAGGCAGGAGCCGCGCGTGCGCGTCGTCGCGCGTGGCCACGATCGGAAGGATTTCGCCGAGCCGCACGAGATCGAAAATCGTCTTCACGCGCACGCTCAGGCCGAGCAGCACGATTTTCCCGCCGAAGTCCTGCGCGCTGCGGACGTATTCCACGATGGTCGCGAGGCCGGATGAGTCGATGTAGGGAACGCCGGTCAGCTCCAGCGCGAGCGCGGGTGTCTTTGCTTTCACATGCTCCTGCAGCACCGCGCGCAGGATGGGCGATTGGTAGAGATCGACTTCGCCCTCCAGCAAAAGGACCGGGAGTCCGGCGTGGTCGATCGGGCTTACTTGCATGTCGAGACCGTTACCAGCGGGCGGCGCGGCGCGGAAGGGGAAAGTGGCGCGCGCGTGCGAGATTGGCATTTGGCGGAAGGTGGATTACTTCTGCCGCACTATGAATTCCCGTGTGCTCGCCATTCTGGCTGTCGTCGTCCTCGCGATTTGCGGGGCGGCCGTTTGGTTTTTAAACAGTCAGCCGGCGGAGCCAGTGGCGGCAGTGGCGGAAACGCCAGCGGCCACGCCCGAACCCGCGACTTCACCGAAAACGATCGCCGTGGTGCGTCGCGACAGGCCGGAGTCGTCTCCGAAAACGGAAACCCCTCCGCGGGCTGAGCCCTCGAATGAGCCGCCGCCGAAGCTCGCGGAGTGGGAGGTAAAAATCGACCAGGTCCTCCGCGCGAATGCCGACGAATCGCAGACCGCGCAGATGCTCATCAACATGCTCCCGACGCTCCCGAAAGAAGGCCAGGCCGAGGCGGCACAACACATCACGAACCTCGTGCTGGACAAGGATTACAGCCGCATCCTTCCGCTCGTGAAAAACCCCAGCCTGTCCGAGGACGTGCTCGATGTTTTCGTCACCGATCTGATGAACCGCGAAGACACGGTGAAGCTGCCGGTCTTGCTCGATATCGCGAAAATTCCCAATCACCCGCATCACGAAGAAGCCGCGTCGGACTTGCAGATTTTCCTTGATGAAGATTACGGCACCGACTGGGGCAAGTGGGACACGGCGATGAAATCCTACCTGAAAAAGCAGGCCGCCGAAAACGCTGCGGCGGATGCGGTGGGGCCGGGCGTCCCGCCAGGACAATGAAGCTCGTCATCGGCGCGACGGGCGCGAGCGGGGCGATCTATTTGCAACGGCTGCTCGCGCAGATCGATGCCGTCGCAAACGAGGTGCATCTCATCAGCAGCGCCTTTGCGAAGCAGGTGATCGCGGAGGAAATCGGCGAGTTGATCGTGCCGCCCGGTGTGCAGCAACATGGCGACAAGTCGATGAACGTCCCGTTCGCCAGCGGCTCCGCGCGGTTCGATGCGATGGTCGTCGTCCCATGCTCGATGGGCACGCTCGGGCGGATCGCGGCGGGCACGAGCGACACGGCGTTGCTACGCGCCGCGGACGTTTTTTTGAAGGAGCGCCGTCAGCTCATCCTCGTCCCGCGCGAGACACCGTGGAATTTGATCCACGCGCGAAATGTCGTCTCGGTCATGGAAGCGGGCGCGACCGTGATGCCGGCGTCGCCGGGATTTTATTCGCGACCGAAGACGATCGAAGACGTGGCGGATACGGTCGTCGCGAGGATTCTGGATCAGCTCGGGCTACCGAATCCGGGGACGTTTCGGTGGCAGGAAAACGAATGACTCCCGAGCGAAAAGCCCGCCTCCTCGGGGCACTCGGTTCGTGGCTGATGCGGGCGCTGCTCGTCACGCTGCGTTTTCGTTTTGAAGACCGCGCGCGGATCATGGCCATGCCGCCCGCGAAGCCGTTGCTCTGGGCCTTCTGGCATAACCGGCTTTTCGTCATGCCGTATGTATTCGAGCATTTTTTCCCCGGTCGCCCCGGCGCCGCGCTGACGAGCGCGAGCAAGGACGGGGAGATTCTCGCGGCGTTCCTGAACCGCTTCAGCGTGCGGGCGATTCGTGGTTCGAGTTCGCGCGGCGGTGCGCGGGCGCTCGTGGAAATGAAGCGCGCGATCGAGGATGGATTCATCATGGGCATCACGCCCGACGGCCCGCGCGGGCCGCGCTATCACTTGAATCCCGGGGTGGTGAAACTCGCGCAAGTCACCGGCGGATTCGTCCTGCCGGTACGCGTCCGCTACTCGCGTTTCTGGCAGGTGAAAAGCTGGGACGGGTTCATGATTCCGAAGCCGTTCGCGACGGTGGAGATCACGTTCGAGACGCTGCACAAAGTTCCGCTGACGACGGACGACGCGGCGTTTGAAGCGGAACGTGTGCGGATGCAGGAGAAGCTCGTTGCGGATCTGGTCGTGTGAAATCGCGTTGCGCTCCGCGCCGCTCAACACGCATCGTCTTTCACCATGCAGATCATCGACGGCAAAGCTATCGCCCAGAAATCCAACGAAGAATCGCGCATCGCGGTCGCGGAATTGCGCGCGCGCGGGATCACGCCGGGACTCGCCGTCGTGCTCGTCGGGGAAGATCCGGCATCGGCGGCTTACGTGCGCGCGAAGGATAAGAAGTGCCAGGAGCTCGGGATGCACTCGGTGAAACACGAATTGCCCGCGACGACTTCGCAGGCCGAGGTGATCGCGCTCGTGCAGCAGCTCAATGCCGACCCGGCGATCCACGGCATCCTCGTGCAATCGCCGCCACCACCGCACATCGACGAACGCGCGGTGATCGAGGCGATCGACCCGCGCAAGGACGTGGACGGCTTTCATCCGGTGAACGTCGCGAAGCTCGTGCTCGGTGATGCGGATGGCTTCGTCCCCTGCACGCCGCTGGGTTGTCAGCGCTTGCTCATCGAGTCGGGAATCGAGACGCGCGGGGCGAATGTGGTCGTGCTCGGGCGGTCGATGATCGTGGGAAAACCGATGGCGCTTTTACTGATGAAGAAAGGGCCAGGCGGTGATGCGACGGTGACGGTCGCGCACTCCCGCACGCGCGATCTCGCGGCCGTTTGCCGTGGCGCGGACATCCTCATCGCGGCGATCGGGCAGCCGGAATTTGTAAAGGCGGACATGGTGCGCGAGGGCGCGGTGGTCATCGACGTGGGCATCAATCGCGTGGCCGATCCCACGTCGCCCAAAGGCTCAAAACTCGTCGGCGATGTGGCCTTCGATGAAGTCGCGCCAAAGTGCCGCGCGATCACGCCGGTCCCCGGCGGCGTCGGGCCGATGACGATCGCGATGCTCATCGCGAACACGATCACCTCCTGCCGGCGCTGGGCGGGAAACTAAACGCGCTCGACGATGGAACGTCGTCCCGTCGTCCAAGACCGATGGATGCAGCGCGCGGAGTGGCTGCGCGGTCGCTTTGCGGAGCACAACCGGCTCGTCATCCTGCTCGTCGCGCTCACGCTGCTGGTCACGGCGGGCGTCTGGTATCTGCTTTTTGCGGCGCTCTACTGGCTGACGTTTCTCTTCGCGAGCGTGGTGCGCGGCATGGATGCGCGACCGCCGGATGAGCTGCCCGCATTTTTCATCTACAGCGCGGGACTGTTGCTGCTGCTCACGTGGTTTGCGCGGAAGCGTCTCGATAACGAGATGCCGAAGGACGAAAAAACGCCGGCGGAAATCGCGATGGAATTCCTGCTCGCCATGCCGCGCGCGACGCTCGCGTTGTGGGGAAATGTTTCCGCATGGCAGAAGCTCGATGAACGGGAACTCGGGCTGGCGGCGGAATTGATCGAGCGCATCGTGGACGAGGAACGCGTCCCGCTGCACGAAGTCCCGGTCGAAATTCCCGATCCTCGGGATCGCACGCGAATCCTGACGGCATTGCAGCTCATCGACGTGCTCAATGTGCGGCAGGGCGAGGATGCGGTGTGGCTTACGCTCAAGGTGAAGGGCGGGTGAGTCCGTGGGCGTTTCGGACTTGGAAAATATCCCGAGCCGAATGAATGACTATCCATGTTCTCGATCCGCCTTTTCGCGTTCTTCATCCTGACATCATTCGTCCACGCGGCGGAGTTTCGCGGGGCTTGGGTTGCTTCGGTTTTTAATCTCGACTGGCCGTCGAAGCCGGGGCTTTCCGCCGGTGAACAGAAGGCGCAATTGCGCGCGCTGCTCGACCGCGCGGCGGACTTGAAGCTGAACGCGATCCTGCTGCAGGTGCGGCCCGCGAGCGATGCGTTGTATGCTTCGAAAATCGAACCGTGGTCGCAGTTTCTCAGCGGCGCGCAGGGGGTGTCGCCGGGATACGATCCGCTCGCGTACGCGATCTCCGAGGCGCATGCGCGCGGCCTCGAACTGCACGCGTGGATCAATCCCTTTCGCGCGGCGACGAGTGCGGATGCGTCGCTCGCGGCAAATCATGTGGCGCGCGAGCATCCCGAATGGACGCGGCGTTACGCGGGTCAGCTCTGGCTCGATCCAGGCGAACCGGCGGCGCGGGATTACGTGATCTCGGTGATGATCGACATCGCGCGGCGTTACGAGGTGGATGGCATTCATATCGACGACTATTTTTACCCGTATCCGAAAGGCGGCGCGTCGTTTCCCGATGATGCGACCTTTGCGAAATACGGCGGCGGAAAAGATCGTGGCGACTGGCGGCGCGACAATATCAACCGCTTCGTCGAGACGATGTATTCGCGCGTAAAGTCGGCGCGGCCTTCCGCGAAAATCGGCATCAGCCCCTTCGGCATCTGGCGTCCGGGCGTGCCCGCGACGATCGAGGCGCAGCTCGATTCCTACGCGCAGCTTTTCGCCGACTCGCGAAAGTGGCTCGCGGAAGGTTGGTGCGACTACCTCGCGCCGCAGCTCTACTGGACGATCGCGCCCTCGAAACAAAGTTTCCCTGTGCTGCTGGACTGGTGGCGCGCGCAGAGCACCGGCAAAGCCGTGTGGCCGGGCATCGCGACGGAGCGCATCGGCGCATCGCGACCCGCGCAGGAAATGATCGAGCAAATCGCCCTCACGCGAGCCGGGACGAATTCACCCGGCCACATTCACTGGAGCATGAAGGCGCTGATGCGAAATCAGGGCGGCATCGCGGACAAGCTGCGCGCGGGGCCATAC
>JANLQB010000192.1:0-4055 GCA_031367565.1 Verrucomicrobiota bacterium | reverse complement strand
TCCTTTTCCCGATCGACCAAAAGCTCCGCCATCCCGCCGTATATCAGCACCCAATCCTGATACTTCTCCGGCACATCATTCCGCGCATTCAGCCGTCGCATCGCCTCCGCCGCCGCCGTGAAATCCCCCTCAAAAATATATCCCCGCGCATCCCGAAAATCGTCCTCCGCCGGCCCCTTCCGTTTTAGCGCCGCCTGAGCCGGCGGCTTTGCGCCAGTCTTCACTGCGGGCTTTTTGCACGACGAAAAACAAAACGCGGAAAGAACCGTAAATGGCAGCATGACTCCGAGCATCCATGCGGTCGTGGATCGGGGTTTGGGGAGGCGCATCATGGTCAGGCACCATCGACGAAACCCGCGCGCTTTGTCGAGTCGCGTTCCATTCTTGGCGAACGCCCGGCCCGGCGATACGCTCGCCGCATGAATCCCCTCTCCCGTCGTTCATTTCTCACCACGTCTGCCGCGACCCTTGCCGCCGCCTCCATCTCCCAGCGCCTCACCGCTGCCGACGCCGCCATCGGCTCCAAGGGCAACATCCACCACTCCGCGTGCAAGTGGTGCTACTCGAAAATCAGCCTCGACGATCTCTGCGCCGCCGGGAAACCGATGGGCCTCACGTCCATCGACCTGCTCCAACCCGCCGATTTCCCGACGCTGAAAAAATACGACATGACCTGCGCGATGGTCAGTAACCCCACGGTCAAAGCGCCCGACGGCAAAACGCTCGGCGGCATTGAGCGCGCATGGAACCGCAAAGAGCACCACGACCTCCTCGTCCAAGCCTACGAACCGCAAATCGCCGCCGTCGCGGATGCCGGGATGAAACATCTCATTTGCTTCTCGGGAAATCGCGAAAAGCTGGACGACGAAACCGGCCTGAAAAACTGCGCCGAAGGCCTCAAGCGCCTGATGCCGCTCGCGGAAAAACGCGGCGTCATCCTCGTCATGGAACTGCTCAACAGCCGCGTGAACCATCCCGATTACCAGTGCGACAAAAGCGCGTGGGGCGTCGAACTCTGCAAGCAAATCGGCTCCGCCAGTTTCAAACTGCTCTACGACATCTACCACATGCAAATCATGGAGGGAGACGTGATCGCCACGATCAAACGCGAGCACCAATACTTCGCCCACTACCACACCGGCGGCGTCCCCGGCCGCCACGAGATCGACGAAACCCAGGAACTCAACTACGCGCCGATCATGCGCGCCATCGTCGAAACCGGCTTCAAAGGCCACGTCGCCCAGGAATTCATCCCCGCCCGGCCAGACGCCCTCGCTTCGCTCCAACAGGCCGTCGGCATCTGCGACGTGTAAGCGTCACTCAAACTGCTTCCGAAACGCGCTAAACTCCTCGCGCAGCGCCCCGAGTTCCGCCTTTAGCGCGGCGACCTGCATTTCCAGCGCCTCGATCCGCGATGGCTCCGGCGCACGCTGCTCGTCCGGCGACGGCGGCGGCTCGCTCAAATCCGGCTCCCCGGACAGCAATTGGACCACTCGCTTTTCCTTCTGCCCCGGACGCGGTGGCAAGATGCGCACCAGCGGCGCGGCGCCTTGCGCGAGCGCGTGCAGGCATTCATCCACCTCGCGCGTATCCGCGAAAGAGTGCAGCCGCTCCGTCCGCTGACGCAACTCCCCCGGCGTCTGCGGGCCGCGCAACATCAGCACACACAGCAGCGCCACCTCGCGCGGTTCCAGCGTGTATTCATTGAGAAGATCGTGCCGGTATTTCTGCACCCGCGCGCCCGCGCCCCAGATCACCGTCGCCAGCTTTTTACCGCGCAATTCATCCAGCGCCGCCTCCACCGTTTTCTCATCGAAAGTCGTCACGGGTTCGCGAGCCGTCGCCTGATTACACGCCGCCGTCAGTGCGTGCAGGCTCATCGGATAATTCTCCGGCGTCACCCGCTCCTTTTCGAGCAGGCAACCGAGGACGCGGGTTTCGACGGGAGTCAGTGTGAGAGCCATGGGAAAAAACTACGGAATATCCACGCGCAGAATTTTCTGCGACCGGTCTGCAAACGTCGCGAGGAGCGCGATCGAGCCCGTGGCGTTGTAGCTGCGCGTCGCTCCGTAGGCGCCGGGAAAGGCCCCGAGCAAACCGAGACTCGCGATCCGCGAACCGCCGACCGTCAGCGTATCTCCCGTGCGCAACAGGCGGCGCAGTGTGCCTCCCGAATCAACGGCCCAGAGCCCGGTTTTGTTCGCCGCCGTCGTATCACCGCCGCTTGTTTCGGCGAGAAAAATGACGCCCGCCCCGCTGCCATCGGGCAGCGCGCAGGTGATGAATTTCGTCCAGCCCGCCGTGGTGGCCGCGCCGTCTTCATCCGGCGGATGGCTGCCCAGGCGCGCGACGACTGCCAGGTTGCCGAACCAACGGGTGAAAATGCCGACACGGTTCGTCGTCGTGGTGCCCGTGCCTTGCAGGGACGCGATGAATGCAATCCGGCCCGAGTCATTCACCAGTGGATCGAGCAGCGTCGCGAAGCGCGGGCCGGAGGGCGTCACGGGTGCCGGGAAACCTTCGCGCGCAAAGGAACTCCACGTCACTCCATCCGGGCTGAAAAGCAGCGCGTTATCATTCCCGGCGACCACCCCGCCGACGCCGATCCGCAGCGTCGCGGCCACTGCGAAACCCGCGCCCTTGCTGCCCACGGCGGGCAATCCGAAGCCGATCCAACGCGCCGACAGATTCACCGGCGCGGCGGTCGTGGCGGTGGAAAGCATCGGCGTCGATTTGCCGTTCGGCGCGATCTTCACGATCGTGGTGCGACCGTCGTAAAGCGTGACTTTTGCCACGACCGAACCGTCCGCGTGCCACCGCCCGTGCCCGGCGGAAGTTGCCGGAGGATTCAGCACGCTGAAGGTCCGAATACGCGGGCCCGTAACCCCGTCGGGTTCGTCGAGTTCGAGGCCTTCTCGCAAAAGCACCGTCGCCGTGCGCGCGCTGGTCATGCGTAAAAGGACGGTGTCATTCAGCAGTGTCACGCCGCCCGACCCAGGTAGGAGCGTGATCAGCGCCAGCAATTCGCCGTCGCGCAGCGACAGGCTCGTGACCGCCTGGAGGCGCGAACCGTCTGGCAGGCCGGGCACTGGCGCGCCTTCGCGCAGCACCATTTCCAGTGCGGGCCCGAAGACATTCGACCACACGCCGAAATCCGCCGTCAGCCGTAAATTCCCGCCCTGCAAAGTTGCGACGAATGCGATCGAACCATCCGGCGCAATCACCGGATCGAGGAACCGCCTGAACGTCACCCCCGTCCAAGAAACCCCCGGCACCGGCCCGCCTTGATACGCCAGGAGGCTCCCCGCGCCCGCGCTGTCCTCGACATAAATCCCGCCCCGCGTCGTCCGGCCCGCGAGCAGCGCCACGCGCGCCGCCATCATGCGGAAATCGCTGAGCGCCGGTTGCCCGAAACCACTAATTACCGTGCCCGCCGGGAGCGCGCCCGTCCCCGCGCCGGGTGCCGGTGCTCCAGTGCTCGCCCCGATGTTGACCGTAGTCGCCTCAGCCCGTGGAAAAGCTGTCACCTCCACCGTGAAGGCACTGCTTGTCTGCCCACCATCCGAATCCGTGACGGCCACCCGCACCGTCGTTTCTCCAAATGGAAACGTGCTCCCGCTCGGCGGCGTTGCGACCGGCACCAGTGGCCCATCCTCGACGTCATTTGCCGTCACCGAGAAAGACACCACTGCGCCGCTTGCTGAAGTAGGTGAAGCTATCACCCGAAATCCGGGTAACGTCAGGGTCGGTCTGGTATTGGCCTTACCCGTGAGGTGAATGTCGAAAGGGTTTTCGTCACCATCGTCGTTTGCGATGTGCAGCGCTGCCGTCTTTATGCCCGCGCTGGTCGGCGCGAAAACCACCATAAATGTCGAGGTGCCACCCAGACCCGCCACCGTCGAAGCCGGCTGCGCCAGCACGGTGAACATCGCCGCATCCGTCCCATCCACCGCCACCTTCGGCGCGCCGGTCAGGGATAGATTTCCTTCACCGGTATTTTTGATCGTGAAAATCAGGAGCGAAACACTGTCCGAGAACACTTGCGGAAACCGGCT
>JANLQB010000188.1:0-5536 GCA_031367565.1 Verrucomicrobiota bacterium | reverse complement strand
ACGTTCCACATCGCGCTGCCGTGGCACGAGAACCGCGCCATCATCATCCCCGCCGGCATCGGTGCCGCCGCGCTGCTCTGCTGGGCGTTCTTCGCGCGCCTGCTCTACATTCGCAAACGCCGCGAGGCCGAACGCCTCCGCGAGCAGATGCTCGTGCAGGAGCACGCCGCCAACAAAGCGCTCGAAGCAAAGAACGACCAGTTGGCCGCAGCCAAGGAAGCCGCTGAGGAAGCGAACCGCACGAAGAGCCAGTTCCTCGCGAACATGAGCCATGAGCTGCGCACGCCGATGAATGCGATCATCGGCTACAGCGAGATGCTTCAGGAGGAGGCCGCGGACCTTGATCAAAAAGGCTTCATTCCCGACCTGCAGAAAATCCATGGCGCGGGCAAACACCTCTTGGGATTGATCAACGACATCCTCGATCTCTCGAAGGTCGAGGCGGGCAAGATGACGCTCTTCCTCGAGGATTTCGACGTGGAGAAACTCGTCGGCGAAGTCGCCGCCACCGTGCAGCCGCTCATCGAGAAAAACGGCAACACGCTCGAAATCGAGTGCCCCGCGGACATCGGCACAATGCGCGCCGACGTGACGAAGCTGCGCCAGACGCTCTTCAATCTTCTCAGCAACGCGAGCAAGTTCACCGAGCACGGAGTCATCCGGATGAAAGTGGATCGAGTAGTCAGTGATCAGTATTCAGTAAGCAGTGAAGGCCTTGGCAGCGGGGACGTCCCACTCCCAACTGCCAACTGCCGACTTCTTACATTCCGCGTCACCGATACCGGCATCGGCATGACGCCGGAGCAGATCGGCAGACTTTTCCAAGCCTTCACCCAGGCCGATGCCTCGACCACGCGCAAATATGGCGGCACGGGCCTCGGTCTCGCGATCAGCCGGAAGTTCTGCCAGTTGATGGGCGGGGACATCACCGTCGCGAGCGAATTCGGAGTGGGTACCACCTTCACCGTCACGCTGCCGGCGACCGTCGAAGAAGCCCCCGCCGCCGAAACGCTCGCGCCCCGTCCGCAACCCGCAATCCGCAGCTCGCAATCGACCGTGCTGGTCATCGACGACGATGCCAGCGTCCGCGATCTGATGCAGCGCACCTTGGTGAAGGATGGCTTCCGCGTAGAAGTCGCCGCCGACGGCCAGCGCGGCCTCGAGCTCGCGAAGCAGCTTCAGCCGGCGGTCATCACGCTCGACGTGATGATGCCCGGCATGGACGGCTGGGCCGTGCTCACCGCACTCAAAGCCGACGCGGAGACCGCGGACATTCCCGTCGTCATGCTGACCATCGTCGATGACAAAAACATGGGCTTCGCGCTCGGGGCGGCGGATTATTTCACCAAGCCAATCGACTGGCACCGCCTCAGTGCCGCATTGAAAAAACATCGCCGATCCGCCTCCGCGCAGACCGTGCTCGTGGTGGAGGATGATGCGGCCACGCGCGAGATGTTCCGCCGCACGCTGGAAAAGGACGGTTGGAAAGTGATCGAGGCGGAGAATGGCCGGTTCGGTATCGAGCGCGTGGCGGATGAAGTGCCCGCGATCATCCTGCTCGACCTGATGATGCCGGAGATGGACGGATTCACCTTCATGCAGCAACTCCGCGCGCGACCCGACTGCCGCGACATCCCCGTCATCGTCATCACCGCCAAAGACCTCACCCCCGAAGACCACAAACGCCTCAACGGCGAAGTGGAGCGGATCATGCAAAAGGGCGCGACCGGCGCGGAGCAGCTCCTCGCCGAAGTCCGCGCCATCCTCATCCCCCAGGTGGTGCCGCTTACCTGAATCCAAACGCCGCATCCGCTATGAAAAAGATCCTCCTCGTCGAAGACAACGAAATGAACCGCGACATGCTCTCGCGGAGGCTGGAGCGCAAAGGCTACGCGATCGTCATGGCTGTGGATGGTCAGCAAGCAGTGGACATGGCCGCGAGTGAAGAGCCGGCCCTGATCCTGATGGATATGAGTCTGCCGGTGCTCGACGGATGGGCAGCCACCCGCCAAATCCGCGCTACCGGCAACGCCGTGCCAATCATCGCACTGACGGCCCACGCCATGGATGGCGACGAGCAGAAAGCCCGCGCGGCCGGCTGCGATGACTACGATACGAAGCCCGTCGAACTGACGCGCTTGCTTGGAAAGATGGAGGCGCTCCTGGACCAGCCACCCGGCTCATGAGCGAGGAAACGCCGGGTCTCGGCAAGAGCCTCAAACACGAGCTGCGCACGCCGCTGAATCACATCATCGGCTACTGCGAGATGTTGATGGAGGAAGCGCAGGATGCTGGTCGCGAAACCGCGCTGCGCGACCTCGAACGCATCCACACTGCGGGCCGCCGCCTGCTCTCGGTCATCAACGATCTCTTCGATCCCGACAAAGCAAACGCCTACCGCACCGACCCGAGCCTGCTTGATCACGAAGTCCGCACACCTCTCAACCAGATCATCGGTTACGCCGAGTTGTTGCAGGAGGAGTCGCCGGAATTTGCCGCCGATCTCGGAAAAATACACGCCGCCGCTCGCAGGCTGCTCGATCAAATCGTCGAACACTTCGACCCGAATCAGGCCGAGTGGAAAGTGCCGGTCTGGACCGCCCCAAGTCCTACTGCCGGGTCGCCGCGAGCCAGCGCCGCGACGACTTCCGCGCACACCGGGCGCATCCTTGTCGTGGACGACGACGAGTCGAATCGCGAGATGCTTCGTCGCCGCCTCGAACGCCTCGGCCACAGTGTCGGCATCGCGGAGCATGGCCGGCGCGCGCTGGAGATGCTCGGAGGCGAGTCTTTCGACCTCATGCTGCTTGACCTGCAAATGCCGGAGTTGAACGGCTATCAGGTCCTCGAACGCATGCGCGCCGACGCCACCTTGCGCGACCTGCCGGTCATCGTGCTTTCCGCGTCCGACGACACCTCGCGCATCGCGCACTGCATCGAGATGGGCGCGGCGGATTACCTTCCGAAGCCGTTCGAGCCCGTGCTGCTTCGCGCCCGCATCGACTCTTGTCTGGAAAAGAAGCGCCTGCGCGACCGTGAACGCGCCACGCAGCAACGCCTCGCCGCCGAACTGGCGAAAGCCGCCAGCTACGTGACTTCGCTTCTGCCCGTGCCGCTCGCGGGCCGCGTCGAGAGCGAGTGGTGCTTCCACCCGTGCGAACAACTCGGCGGCGATGCGTTCGGCCACCACTGGCTCGACGACGACCACCTCGCGATTTACCTGCTCGACGTGTGCGGCCACGGCGTCGGCGCCGCGCTGCTCTCCGTCTCCGTGCTGAACACCCTCCGCGCACGCACGCTGCCCGGCACGGATTTTCACGACCCCGCCGCCGTGCTCGCCGCGCTGAACACCGCCTTCCCCGCCGAAGCGCAGAACTTCTTCTACTTCACGTTCTGGTATGGCGTCTATTCCGTGTCCCGGCGCGAGCTTCACTACAGCAGCGGCGGTCATCCGCCCGCGATCCTGCTCGATCGCGGCAGCGTCATTCCGCTCGCCACCGAGGGCGCGGCGATTGGTTGTTTTGCTACCGCACAATTCGTCGGGGCAAAGCAACCCCTGAAATCTGGCGCGCGCCTGCTCGTGTTCAGCGACGGCGTTTTCGAGATCTTCCTCGCAGGTGATCGCGTGCAAACGTGGGAGGAGTTTACCTCCGGTTTCGACCGCGCCGACTTGGCCGCGCTCAATCCAGGCGACCGGCTGAAACACGCGCAGCAATTGCGCGGCGCGGAAATTCTCGAAGACGATTTCTCGCTGCTCGAGATTCGCTTTCCCTGAGATCAAGTCTCGGGCGAAACGATCCGCTTCCTCATCCGCAGCACGTTTTTCCCGGACTCGCGGGCGTAGGAAAGTTCGTCCATGAACTGCCGCATCAGATGCACTCCGAATCCGCCGATTGGCTTCTCCTCCAGCGGAAGCGACGTATCCACCGGTGGAACTGCCAGCGGATCGAATGGCCTCCCATCATCCTCCACGTCCACGCACAAACCTCCGTCGTCCACTTTCAACGCCACGATGATCCGGTGCGGCGCGCCGGGTTCGTAGCCATAGTTGAGCACGTTGGTGAGATGCTCTTCGAGCGCGACGTCCGCCGCATTCACGATGGCGCGTGGTAATTGCTGTCCGCGACAGAACTCCTCCAGCCCGCGGACGACACCCGCTCTCTCTCCTGGCTGGCCGCTAAGGACGATTTGCAATGGTCGAAGCTCCGGGCGGTCGCGCAACCGAACTCGTTACATTTTCTGAATCAGCATGTCCTTGAATCCCGATGTATTCAGCAGGGTGGATGCTTCCGGCGAAGGGTTGGCGACGTGAAGGCTTCCCCCCTTGTTTTGCATCTGCCGCCAGTACTGGAGCAGCGCGCGCAGCCCTGCCGAACAGAGGAACGTGGCCTCGCTCAATTCCACCGTGATCTGCTTCGCGCCTGCGGCGATGGTGGCGAGCAGCGCGACTTCGAGCTGATTCGCGCCCTCGCCGTCGATGCGGCCGGAGACGAGAAGTTCGTGGATGTCGCCTTGGGAAGTCTTTTGGATTTGCATAGTGACGTGCGGTTGCGTCCGCAGATGAAAACGATTCGCCACCAAAGTCGCAACGAGAATATGGCCTCATCTCCGATTCACACGGGATCTTCCGCGCATCGCCGGGTGCCTTCGTGGAACTAGCGAACGCTCGAACCGCGCACGGACAGCTTGCATCGCCCGCCTTTATCGAAAGCCTCGCCGACATGAAATTTGCCCCGTCTCTCCTCGCCCTCTTCGTCTCCGCAACGCTCCACGCCGAGCCCTCGCGCAACTACCAACTTTGGGAAGGTAAACCGCCCGGCGATTTCACCGTTCCCGGCCCGGAAACCGTGACGCAGCCAAAGCCCGGAGGTAACCCGCCGTTCTTGCTCATCACGAACGTCGCCGAGCCGCGCCTCGAAATTTACGAGCCTGCGGCGGACAAGAAGAACGGTGCGGCCGTGGTGATCGTTCCCGGCGGCGGTTTCGGCGTTCTCGCCTCGGGGCACGAAGGCGCAGACCTCGCCGAGTGGTTTCGCGATCGTGGTTTTGTTGCGGGAGTTTTGCAACATCGCTGCCCGACCAACGCGTTGCCAAAACCGTGGGAGTTTCCCGCGCAAGACACGCAACGAGCGCTCAGCCTCGTTCGCGCGAAAGCCGCCGAACTCGGCGTGAAGCCCGATCGCATCGGACTTTTCGGCTTCTCCGCCGGAGGTCAGGTCGCGCTCATCGCCGCGACCAACGACGACCAGCGCCTTTACCCCGCCGCCGACGACATCGACCAGAAAAGCTGCCGCCCTGACTTCCTCATGCTCTGCTACCCGTGGAAAATCCTCGCCGACAACTCCCTCACCGAGCTGAAGCCGGAAATTCACATCACCGACAAAACCCCGCCCACGTTCATCGCACAAGCCAACGACGATCCCGGCTCCCTCGCCGAAGGCAGCACGCTCGCCTTCCTCGCGTTGCGCAAAGCGAAAGTCTCCGCCGAGCTGCACATCTACAGCACCGGTGGCCACGGCTTCGGCCTGAGACCAAA
>JANLQB010000187.1:0-4707 GCA_031367565.1 Verrucomicrobiota bacterium | reverse complement strand
CGAGCCTGCTGCGGATAAAAAGAACGGTGCGGCGGTTGTGATTGTCCCCGGCGGCGGCTTCGGCGTTCTCGCCTCCGGCCACGAAGGCGCGGAACTTGCCGAGTGGTTCCGCGACCGGGGCTTTGTCGCCGGAGTCCTGCAACATCGTTGTCCAACGAACGCGCTCCCAAAACCTTGGGACTTCCCCGCGCAAGACACGCAGCGTGCGCTCAGCCTCGTCCGTACGAAATCCGCCGAGCTCGGCGTGAAGCCCGATCGCATCGGCCTCTTCGGATTTTCCGCAGGCGGTCAGGTCGCGCTCATCGCCGCCACGAATGATACTGCACGCCTTTATCCCGCTGTGGACGATATGGACAAAATGGACTGCCGACCTGATTTCCTGATGCTTTGCTACCCGTGGAAAATCCTCGCCGATAATTCGCTCACCGAACTGAAGCCGGAAATCCACATCACCGACAAAACCCCGCCCACCTTCATCGCACAAGCCAACGACGATCCCGGCTCCCTCGCCGAAGGCAGCACGCTCGCCTTCCTCGCGTTGCGCAAAGCGAAAGTCTCCGCCGAGCTGCACATCTACAGCACCGGTGGCCACGGCTTCGGCCTGAGACCAAACGCCACGCAAGCTCCCGGCGACTGGCCCGGTCGCGCGGAATTGTGGTTGCGCGCCCGCGGTTTGCTCGCAAAGCCGTAGCCCGCTAGTCGCCGTTACAGTTTTGTGATCTCGACGTGGTAGAACTTCGGGGCAAGCACAAGAAGCCGGGGCGCCCCGGCTCCTTGGTCACGGGCTCGTGAGGATCACTTCGCCGAGGGAGAGGACGCGATCGTCTCCGACCGGGTTGTCGGACAGGCCGCGATACACGCGGATGACGCGGGCTTCGATGGAGCCGGTGAAGACGTTGAGCGCGGCGGGGCTGTCGAGCGCGTTGTTGGGATTGAGCACGGCGGAGGTGAAGACGGGCACGGTGCCCGCCGCATCGCTGAAGACGCGGACGGTGATGTTGCGCAGGCGCTCCCCGCAGCAGCCGACGCGATTGTAGAGGGCGATTTCGCTGATCGGGGTGGCAAACGGCAGCGTCACGGTCCACGTCGGGGCCGGGTCCGTCGCGTCGGTGTGGGTGAAATTGTTGAGGTTGCCATCGAGGGCATTGGAGGCCGGGTAAAAGTCGCCGAAGTATCCCGAACTCTGCGTGGCGACGGCGCCGAGGAGGGGGTTGGGCACGCTGTCGAGATTCTCCGACACGAGGAAGCGCCAGAACATCCGGGTGTTGCCGGCGATGGGGACGCTGAAGGTGTGCTGCGATCCGGTGCCGGTGTCGAGAATCTCGCGCCAGCTCCCGGGGGCGAGGGTGAGGCTGTACTCCGCGCCGTAGAGGATGTCGCCGACGCCGTTGGGCTGTGGGAAGCTGGCCAGGTAGTTAGCGCCGACTTTTTGCCAGGTCGGGAGCTGGCCGCCGGGCAGCCTCGGGTTCAGGCCAAAGCCGAACTCGACGAGATTCACGCGGCCGTCCCGGTCGTAGTCGGTGAAGTTTCCGCCGTCGCCGCCGTTGGAGATGCTGTTGAAGTAGCTATTCCTCCAAGTCTCCAGGGCGGTGCGCCCTCGGCCAGTGAGCGCGAGGTCGGTGCTGGCTTCGTCCGCGTCGTCGCTGAGGATGCGCAGGGTCGCGGGGCGGGAGCCGCGCGCGATGGGGTGAAAGGCGACGGTGAAGGTGGTCTGGCCGCCGGCGGGGATGGTGGTGAGCATCCCGGTCTTGTCGAGGGCATAGTCTCCGGTGTTGCCGAGGGTGCTCACGCCGGTGATGCTCAGCGGGCCGGAGCCGGTGTTGCGGATGGTGAAGGTCTTCGCCGGGCCGACGGTGCCGGCGGGCAGGTTTCCGAAATCGACGCCAGTCGTTCCCACCAGCACGGCCGAGTGGTAGTAGCCTGCGGCCATCGCGATCACCCCCGTCAACCCTGTCGGCACGTTCAACTCGCCATACCCATAGTCGTATCCCCAGGCCACCACCGTCCCGTCGCTCTTGAGCGCCATCGTGTGATACCCGCCCGCGGCTACCTGAGTTACCCCGCTCAACCCCGCAGGCACCGCAGTGATTCCGCCGAAGGCGAATCCCCACGCCACGACCGTTCCGTCGCTCTTGAGCGCGACGGTGTGATAATCTCCCGCGGCCATCGCGACCACCCCGTTCAGCCCTGCCGGCACATTCAACTGGCCCACGTCGTTCTGACCCCAGGCAATGACCGTCCCGTCGTTCTTCAACGCTACGGTATGACCGTAACCGGCGCCAATTGCCACGACGCCGTTCAGCCCTGGAGGGACATTCGTTTGGCCGGAAAAGTTTGCGCCCCAGGCTACCACTGTCCCGTTGGTCTTCAGCGCCACGGTGTGTTGCGCACCCACGGCAATCGCACTCACCCCGGTCAGCCCTGGCGGCAGATATCCGTTACCCCAAGGGATGACTGTGCCGTCGGACTTGATGGCAAACGTGGCATTCGCGCCTGCGGCAATTGCGCTCACGCCGCTCAGCCCGACGGGAATCGTCGTCTGGCCGGCGTCGTTCTTGCCCCATGCCTTCACCGTCCCGTTGGCATTGAGCGCCACGGTGTGATGCAGCCCCGCAGTGATCGCAATCACGCCGCTCTGATCGCCGCCCACCGTCGCCTCGCCATCGTCGTCACGCCCCCAGCCGACGATGTTGCCGGTCAAAAGCGAGCCGGCAGGAAGGTCGATGGCGATCTCCGGCAGGCCAACGCCCGTGCCGGTAAGTGTGATATTGGTGGTTCCTTCGTCCGCGTCATTGCTGATGACCCTCAGCGTCGTCGAGAAAGTTCCCGGACCCGGCGGAGCGAACGTGACGGTGAAGGTCGCGCTGCCGCCAGCGGGAATGCTGTTCGGCAGCCCCGCGTTGTTCGCGCCAAAGTATGCATTGTTCGCGCCGACGGTGCTTGCACCGATGATGCTGAGCGGGCCGGTGCCCGTATTGCGGATCGTGAAGGTCTGCGGCGCGCTGGTCGTGCCGATACGCTGATTGCCGAAAACGCCGCCGGGAATACCGGAGGGCAGGTCGATGACAATCTCCGGCGCAGCCACGCCGATGCCCGTGCCGCCGAGCGCAAAGTCGAACGCGCCTTGACCTGCGTCGTTCGTGAGCACGCGCAACGTCGCGGACCGGAATCCGAGCGCCGTCGGAGTGAAGGTCACGGTGAAAGTCGTTTGGCCGCCAACGGGGACGCTGCTGAGCATTCCGGCGGTATTCACCGAAAAATCTCCGGGGTTTCCCTGGGCCGCGAGGGAGACGCCCGTGACGAGGAGCGGAGCGTTCCCCGGATTTCGGATCGTGACGGTTTTCGGCGGGCTGGTGGTGTTCGTGTTCTGGTCGTTGAAATAAATGCCGGATTGCGGGCGCACGGCCACGGTGAAATTCCCGGCTGCCGCAATCGCGAGCACGTAGATCCCTGCGGGCGGCGTCAACTGGCCGTAGGTATTGCTGCCCCAGCTCGTCACCGTGCCGTCGCTCCGCAGTGCGACCGAGTGATTGGTGCCCGCGGCGATCGCGACTACGCCGCTCAAGGCAAACGAGCTCGGGAAAATTTTGACTGGATTCATGGTCGCTGAATAGGGGGAAATGGGAGTCGTCAGGCCTCCAGTCACTTGCCCAAATTGGTTATTGCCCCAAACGGCTACCGTCGTGTCGTTCTTGAGCGCCAGCGTGTGAGACGCGCCTGCGGCAATCGCGGTAATCCCGCTTAGTCCAACGGGGACATTCGTCTGGCCATTGCTGTTGGAGCCCCAGGCCACCACCGTCGCGTTGGTCTTGAGCGCCACCACATGACTATTTCCCGCCGCGATGGCCTTCACTCCGCTCAGGGCCGCAGCCGGCACCGTCGTCTGGCCGGAAAAGTTGCTGCCCCAAGCCAGCACCGATCCGTCACTTTTGAGCGCCACGGTGAAAAAATCGCCCGCAGCGATTGCCGTCACCCCGGAGAGCGCCGCGGCAGGCACCGTCGTCTCGCCGTTGAAGTTATCGCCCCAAGCCACGACCATTCCGGTGTTCGTGAGCGCCACCGAATGAGTAGATCCCGCAGCGACCGCGATCACCCCGTTCAGGCCACCGGGCACTGCGGTCTGGCCATTGGTGTTGTCGCCCCAAGCGACCACAGTCCCGTCGCTCTGGAGTGCCAGACAATGATCGTCGCCCGCGGCAATCGCCGTCGCTGAGTTGATCCCCGGCGGCAGCACAATCGCGTTGTTGACGTCGTCGGTGTAGCGGCCCCAGACGGAAACATTGCGCAGCGGTGTGCCGAGCGGGTCCTCGACCGAGATCTCCGGCACCACCGGGGCCACGGAAGTGCCGATCAGCGGGATGTCGATGGTGGATCGGTCGGCGTCGTCGCTCCCCACACCCAGGATGCTGCTCCGCGGCCCGGCCGTATTCAACGGGCTGAAGCCCACGGTGTACGTGAACTGGCCGCCCACGGGAATGGTGGTGGGCTGGAGGAAGGGGATACTCGCGTCAAAGCCATTGGTGTTCTGCCCGGTCAGGGAGGAGATGGTGAGCGGGGAGTTGCCCGTGTTTTTGAAAGTGAAGGTCTTCTGCGTTCCGGGCGGCGAGCCATTCGTGACCCGATTGCCGAAATCCACCGCGTGCGTCGAGCGGACGACCGCGAACGACCGATTCTCGCCTGCGGCGATGGCGATCCCATTGGTGCCGG
>JANLQB010000178.1:0-2912 GCA_031367565.1 Verrucomicrobiota bacterium | reverse complement strand
GAAAGCGAAGCGATCTTGGTGCCGGTCCCGAAGGTATTGATCTCGGGTAGCGAAGTGGGTGCGTAGTAGCTCAGGGTCGGTACACTCTGCGCGATGGCTAGGTGCAGGGCGAGAGTGTCGGAGGTGATCAAGAGATCCAGACAACGGATAACCCCCGCGAATGCTTCCAGAGGGAGATCGCGGATCACTTCGATCTCTCGTTGCGATGCCACCGCGTCCAGGTAAGCAGCATCATCCTTTCCGCCGAGGAGGACGCAGGTCGCACCGCTTGCTTTCAATTGATCGATCAGGCGGATCGCTTCATCCATTCGGAGAGATTTGCTGGGCCAGCGCTTCCCGGCACCGAGGTTTAGGCCCACGATTTTGCGAGGGAGCCCTTGGAGCATCGTCGCGGATACCGCTTCGCTTTTAGGGTCGTTAAAAAATCCCGGCTTCTCGATGCGAATCCCGAGCATTCTCGCGAAGATGGCATCGTGGCTGTGGGTGTTTTGGATTTTTAACTCATCCGCCCTGGCTTTGCCAAAGCGCGAGATCAGTCCCATGTCGAACCACTCGCGCGTGTCTTCGGTATATTGAATCTTACCCGAGTCCTCAAGCGCGCCGGAGATGCGTTTCGCGCTGACTTGGGTAGCGATGCCGCAAGACTCCACTTCGTCATCGAAGGAAAGCACCCAATCGTAGGTGGCCGATTTTACGGCATCGATCGCGTGCTGACTCGCGCCCTGGCCTGTCGAAATCAACTCCGAAACGTAGGGATTGAACCGCAAGATAGGCAGTGCGGCGGGAGCGGTGACCCATGTGATGTGGGTGCCGGAGCCAAAGCGTTCGTGGAGGCCGGGCAGGATATAGGAAGTGCGGACGACATCGCCAAGTGCGCCCAGCTTTAAGACTAGGATTTGGACCTTAGGCGCGGGCATAAAAGCGGGCGATTCCGCAGGCGAGCGATAGGTCTAGTGTCTTCCAGCGCCGCTCTTCGGGCGTGAAAATATCGATCGGTGAAGTGGTATGCTGCCAAAAGCAGTGATCTGCGAGTGCGGGTGGGTAGCCACGGAGTGCTTCGCGAGTAAATGCTTTTGTCCACGGTTTTGGGGTACCGAGGGCGTGCGACATGAGGAAGCCTCCGTGGATAAAGTCCATGCCATCCTTGCCGACGATGCTGAGAGGCTGTGCTGCATACATGGCAGCAGCGTTGAGCGCGTCCTGATCGGGCTTGTGAAAGGGATAGGCGCGGTCTTTCACGGCGAGTTCGGCGAGCCCATCAGTCTCGGTATCCAGCAAGTCCAGCAGGCGTTTCCATGTTTCGACAAAGCCCCAGTGATCCCGTGAAACTCCGACAAAACCGGCGTTCACATAGAGGTCGAGTTCGCGGGCGGTTGAGAAGCCGTGCGGTTGATAGAAGCGATGCCACATTTTTCGCATCGGATGGGTGGAGTGCATCGGTGAGTTTACGTCTTCGCACAGCGCGATCCCGGCATCGGTCCATTGCTCAAAGAAGTTCCATCCGGTCTTCAAAACAAGGTCGGGATCGCAGTAGAAAAACCTGCCGGCATCGGGTCGGTGATGCTCCCGCAGGTCGCACATAAACTTCGCTTTGTAGTTGGTGAGGTGGCGGGTCGTTTCGACTTTTAGAAAACGGATCGTCATGCCTTCTGCGGCGTGGAAGGCATGAGTCCCATCCCGCTCGACCAAGTTCCGCGCCCACGGCGGCGGTTGCCCGCGATGGCCGGCCCAGATTTCTCCGCGAAAGCCGTGGTGGTAAAGCGAATTGGCGAGCGCGGCGAGGCCGTGATGGTAATGCCCCTCGAAAAGCGTGCAGACGACCGAACTCATCTTGCGGGTTCCGCGCAGAAGCTCGGCCGTCTTTGCGCTGAAATGGCATGGTGGTTTTCCAAAGTTCGATTGGCTCTCCGGTCGGGAGCCTTCGGAGCATTCAGCAGGTATCCAGCCAGCAGAGTGCGATCAAACGTTTTCGCAACGGGTCCATCGACGCCGGGCGGGATCTGCGGGCGAAGCGGAGCCATGTCTTCGATCTCCAAACGCTACCGCGCGGGAAGTGGGCGCGAGGAGCGCAGGATGGCCGCCTCCGGCGTGAGCGGTTCGGGTTTTCCGCTGAAGATCACGCGGTTTGGCTTCTCGCCGATGGCTTGCGTGAACGCCTTCGCATGGGTGCTCACCACCTTCAGATTTTGCAAGACGGTTCCGAGTTCCGACATGCGCATATCGAGATTTTTGTCTGTGCGATTGATGAGCAGGTTCGCGGACTTCATCGCATCCTGCACTCCCGCGAGCGCGGTGCGAAATTCGACGAGATCGGTCTTCAGCGGGCCTTGCACCTCGGCGATCATCTTGTCCGCGTTTTTTAACAGGGTGTCTGCCGATGCTGCGGTCTGTTTCAGCGAAATCGCGACTTCGCCGACCTTCGGGAGCACGTCGTTCACGCCGACTTTCACGGCGTCCACGGCTTCGCTCGTCTTTTTCAAAAGCGGCTCAATGCCCGCGATCGCCGTCTGCGCTTTGTCGAGGAAAGGGCCGATGGCGTTGATGAGTTCGTCGATGTTGCCGCCGCCGTGGCCTTGCAGGAGCGCGCCGTCGGCGAGGCGAGGCGCGTCCGCGGAGCCGCCGGAGAGCGCGATGAATTTGTCGCTGAGCATAGTGTCCGAGCTGATGCTGACGGCGGTATCGCCGGGCAGGGGAGCGAGGGTTTCGTCGAGTTGAAGGGACACGCGCACGGCGTTTCCACGGCTTTCTTTGGCCAGTTCATTTCGCTCTTTTTCTGAGAGAAGCCGGATGGCGGAGACGATGCCGGCCGGTGCGCCGGCGAAACGGACTTCGGAGTGGAGTTTCACGCCGGTCACGTCGGCAAAATCGACTTCGAGCGTGCGGCCTTTGCTCTTGGGCTTCCAACCGCCGAG
>JANLQB010000150.1:0-2700 GCA_031367565.1 Verrucomicrobiota bacterium | reverse complement strand
GTAGTAGTAAAGTCCGGCGCGGCCCATGCCGGGATTCTCTTCGAGGGTGTAATTTTTCTTCAGCCAGTCGAGCGTCGCGGTGAGGCGCTGATCGTTCTTCGGAAGATCCGCGTAGATGAAGCTGAGCAAGCCGGCGTAGGTGATGGTGCCGTAGCTGCGCAGCGCCTTTTTGCCGTTGGGCAATTCCTGCTCGCCTGCATTGCTGAAGCCGGGGAAATAGACGAAGCCGCCTTTGTTCGCGGGATCGCCGCTGGCCCACGGTTCCTTGTTCGTCTCGGGCAAATTCTGGCAGCGGCTGATGAAGTCGATCGCGGCTTTCCAGTTCAGATCTTTGCCCGCGGCGAGCTCTTTGTTCGGGCGCGCATTCGCGTAAGCGCGCAGGGCTTCGAGCGCGACGAGCGTGTTATCGAGATCGGGATGCTGACGCTTCGGGCTCGCGCCGGTCGGGCCATAGCCGAAGCCACCGTCGAGTTCCGGTTTCGCCAGGCCGCTCGCCTGCTGGCCGGCGACGAATTTCCGCGCGGCTTCGATCAGCGGTTCGTCCTTCGGTTCGCTGCGCGCGAGCAGCGCCATCATGGCCACGCTCGTGTTGTAATTCGAGAGCCCCACGTTGTAGATGCCGCCGTCGGGCTTCGCATTGCTGCGGAGGAAATCGTAACCCTTCTTCAAAAAGTCCGGCTGCTCGGCGGAGTAGCGTCCGGTGGGTTCGCGTTGAAAAGCGAGCAGTGGCAGCGCGGTGAGCGCGGGGTGATCCGTCGTGGACCACGAGCCGTCTTCCTTTTGCTGCGCTTTCAGCCACGCGAGTCCTTTGTCGATCGCGATCTTGATCTCGTTGCGAAAGGAGATGTTCTCATCTTTTTTCGGAAGGGGCTCACCGGCGGCAAAACCTGTGGTGATGAGGACTGCGAGCGCGGAGGCGATGCGGAGGGTGGCGTTCATTTCGGTTTTTTTTCGGATGCAGGTTCGATCTTGATCGTGATTTCGAGCGCAGTTTCGACCGGCGGCACGGCCTTCTTGTTCACCATCCAGATTTGATCGTTGTCGCTGCCTTTGCGCGGGTTGTTGATGAGCGCGGCGGGGTTCGTGATCATCGCGGCGATCGTGCCCTGCAACTGCGCGAGGAACTGGTTGTCCGCAAACATCGAGCCCGTATAAATCCACGGCCCGCGCGGCGCGGCTTTGTTCTCCCTCGCGTTCAGCACCCAATCCTCGACCGGCGCGCGGTGTTCCTTCCCGGCGGCATCTTTCCACTTCAGGGAAACCATGAGGCTGTCGCCCTTGAGCCGCGGCGCACCTTTCAAATACTCGGCATTGATCTGCGATGGCGGCGCGTCGCCCGGTGCGGGGGCGAGGATGCCCGCGCCTTTGGCATCGAGGAGCAGCATGGCAAAATGGATGTCGCTCGGCTGCACGTCGGTGACGATCAGGCTCTCGTGCGTCGAGCCGCGCGGCGTGCAGATGAGGTACTCGATGTTGCCCTCAGCCATGTTCAGCTTCGCCGGGAAGGTGAGACTGCGCGTGTTTTTATCGAGATGAATGCTGCCGATTTCGTAAACGCCGGGCGAAGTCTCGCGCATCGCGGGCTGCGCCACGGCGTCGGATTTCTCATCGCCAAATGCAGCGAAAGTGAGCGCGAAGAGAATGCAGAGGCGTGGGAGCATCAGGCGGGAAACGGATGACATTTGAGGTTTCTTAGAGCAATCGCCGAAGGGTGCAATCCCGCTCGGATGCCGGCTACGCGCCGCAGACTTCGCCGATCGCGAGAGAAATCGCGCGCACCGCCTGCGCGAGCTGATCGTCGGTGATGCAATACGGCGGCATGAGCACGATCGTGTCGCGGATGGGGCGCGTGAGCAGGCCGTGCTTGCGCGCGGCGAGGCAGACTTTCGCGCCGATCAAATCCTCGGCGGGAAATGGTTCGAGACGATCGCGTTTTAATTCGATGCCGACGATGAAGCCGCATTGCCGGATTTCGGCGACGTGTTTTAGCGAAGCCAGCGCGGTGAGCAACTCGGCGAGACGCGCGGATTTTTCCGCGATGATTCCGAGCGTTTGCTCTTCGCGAAAGATGGCGAGACTCGCGAGGGCGGCGGCGCAGCCGAGCTGGTTCGCGGTATAGCTGTGGCCGTAATAAAAAGTCTTCTGCTCCTCGAACGATCCGAGAAACGCCTCGAACACCCGCTCCGTCGTCAGCGTCGCGGCGAGCGGCAGGTATCCGCCCGTCAGCCCTTTCGCGAGCGCGATGAAATCCGGCACGACGCCCTCGTGCTCGCACGCGAACATCTTCCCCGTGCGACCAAACCCCGTCATCACTTCATCGAGAATCAGCAGCGGCCCATGCGCGTCGCACCACACGCGGATGTAGGAGAGCAGCCCGCGCGGCCAGACCCGCATCCCCGCCGCACCCTGAATCATCGGCTCAATGATGACGCCCGCGACTTCCTCCGGCTTCACCCCGCCAAAGCTCTGCATCGATGAAACGTGCTCCACGATCAGTCCACGCGAACCGAAGTCGCCCTTGAACGTGCCGATCCCGCCGAGGCTCGCCGCGCCCAGCGTGTCGCCGTGGTAGGCATCGCGAAACGCCACAAACACGCGCCGCTGCGGCTCCCCGCGCTGCCGCCAGTATTGCAGCGTCATCTTCACCGCCACCTCGATCGCCGTGGAGCCATCGTCGGAGAAAAAAGCGCGCGTCAGCGT
>JANLQB010000113.1:0-2672 GCA_031367565.1 Verrucomicrobiota bacterium | reverse complement strand
GAAGATCAGGCGCATCTTTTCACCACCGCGCGGGCCGGTTTGAAGGGCGAGCCGCCAGAAAAGCCCCCGATTTTTTCCAAACAACATCATTGGAACCTCGCGAGCTGGCGCAGCGGCGAAGAGGTCCACCTGCCCGCCACGGAGGTGGATGAAAAGCGGCTACGCGCCCTGCTGCCGGCATCGCTGGTGGTGAGGACCGCTTCCCCGACAGGATTGGTCGGGGAGATTTTCGCGACTCCGTAGCGGTTGCGTCCCCTGCTCGGCCTGCCTGCGGTAACGTGCGACCAGATCGTGAGATGGCCGGCGAAGTGCGCCGGAGGCGGAAGCCACCGGACTCTTGAAAAGAGCGCGGGTTAGTCCCGGCAGGGACGCTGGAAACCGCGGGTCCGGCACCCTGCCGGGGTGCGCACGTCCTGGGTAGGGGTGCGGTGGCTTGCGCACCGGCTAATTTCCGCTGCGCCACCGGTGCATTTACCCCCGCACACGGTGCAGAAACAAACCGCGGTGATCGGCGATCAACTCGCCCGCGAGACGCTGCTCCAGGAGCGCACGCGGATGGCCGCGGCTTCGACAGCGCGACGGCGATGAAACTTTCCGGCGGACAATTCGGCCTGCTCAGGATGCGCGAGCGCGCGCAGCGCATCGGCGGCACGCTAGACTTGCGCACCGCGCCCGGAAGCGGCACCGAAATCATCGTGCGCGTTCCTTTTGAAAACGAAAAACCGGTGACATGAAACACACCGCGAAAATCCGCGTGATGCGGGTGGACGATCACTTCGTCGTCCGCGCCGGACTCGTCGGCGCGCTCACGCTCAATGCCGAAATCGAAGTCGTGGCCGAGTGCGGCAGCGGCGAGCAGGCCATCGAGGCTTATCGCAAACGCCGGCCCGATCTCGTGCTGATGGATCGGCGGCTGCCGGGCATGAACGGCGTCGAAGCGACCGCCGCCATCCTGCGCGATTTTCCCGAGGCTCGGATCATTTCACTGGCCGCCACGGACGGTGAAGAGGACATCCACCGCGCGGTCGCGGCCGGTGTCGTCCGCTATCTGCCAAAGACCATGGGTCGCAAGGAACTGCTCGCCGCCATCCGCGCGCCCTAATGATCACCTTCCGGTCAATGTTCGGATTCCGAATGGACAGATGAGGGAGCAAAGGAATTTGGTGATGACTGGAGGGACGTTAGATTTGAACGGTGACGACAACCAGAATAACTTCCCGGCACCGGATGGATTTGGCGTGATTACCAATACCTCGCCGTATGCGCGCGCGGTGCTCAAGATGGGGCTATCTGGAGGAGCCACTCGCACATTTTCCGGCGTCATTCAGAACGGGAATGGCGGTGCCATGACCACCAGCATCGTTCCAAACAGCAACGACGGAGTCGTCCCCGTGGTTTACAAACAAGGCTATCGAATGGATATCGATATGGCAGCTTTTGGTGATAGCGAGACGCTGGTCCTAGCGGGAGCAAATACCTACGGAGGCTTCACGCGAATCGGTGGTGGGGAGTTCCGGTCAGCACGGGTGATCCAATCACCAGTTCGCCCAATGGAACCATTATCTGCAACGGTGGCATCGGAAATCTTCGCGTCGATTTCAATGGTACGAATCAGGTAACTGGCGGTTTGAGCGGGAGTGGCGGAATCTTTGCCAACAATGCGGATGGCACATGTTCAATCCTGACCGTCGGTGCTGCGAATATCAGTAATACCGTCTGGCCAACGGGCGGCTCGGGTCAGAATGGCAAAATCGTGGACACTACCATCATTGGCGGCACCGGCGTGGTCGCACTCATCAAGACCGGCGCCGGCACGATTGGCCTGCCCACGGCACACAACACTTATAGTGGCTTCACGATGATCAACAATGGCATCCTGGAATTTACGGCAAACGGTGCTCCAAGCCCGAACAGCGATC
Source organism: Verrucomicrobiota bacterium (assembly GCA_031367565.1). Classification (GTDB taxonomy): domain Bacteria; phylum Verrucomicrobiota; class Verrucomicrobiia; order Chthoniobacterales; family Chthoniobacteraceae; genus JANLQB01. The sequence continues at coordinate 753 of JANLQB010000113.1, read as the reverse complement.
ACCAAATCAACAGCCCCGGAGTATTGAAACTGAGCTACACGGGAACTAGGAATATCAACGGACTGTATCTGAACGGTGTGAAGATGGGTGCCGGAACCTATGGAGCTGCATCTAATCCTGCCTTCTTCCAAGGCGGAGGAACCGTGACCGTCGTGCAAGTGCATCCGTCCGTGCCGACGATCCTGATTCCGTCGCGTTCGGGGATTGATTTCATGATTGAGTGGTCCGGCTGCGGCATGTTCCAGCAGTCCACGGATTTGGTAAATTGGACCAATATTTTAGGTGCCGTGGCACCTTACTCAGTGCCGATCTCCGGGCCGAAGAAGTTCTTCCGGGTTCGCTACTAAACGCCATCCGTTCGTGCGAAACGGAGATGGAGTTTCGGCTCCAAGTCCGTTTTCGTTTTCACGATTTCGGATTCAAAGCCCCGCAAATGCCGCGCGTGCTTGACCGCGGGGGCTACGGCGGGAACTGTCCCCGCCGACATGGAGCGTGATGCCCGGCCTCAGATAAATCCAAGCGCACCGCCCCATCGGGGCTGGCATGAAATCTTTTCGGAAGATGGTTCGCCGCGTCCCATTTTCCGTAAAATCCTGCGCGATCTTTCCGAGTTGCCGCCCACCGCTCTCCGCGCGCTCGACGATCGCATGGAGGCGACGCTGCGCGAAATGGGCGTCACCTTCGATGTCATCCGCAATGACCCGTGGGGCCGCCCGCCGTGGACTTGTGATTTGATGCCGCACATTTTCGCGA
>JANLQB010000098.1:0-5537 GCA_031367565.1 Verrucomicrobiota bacterium | reverse complement strand
TCTCTTCCGAACCATCAAGCCTCCACTACGCCGCCGAACCGCCTGAAGAACCGGTGGAACCGGCGAACGCGGAGGCCCGCGCCCTGACCCGCGCGCAATCTTGTCGCCGCTCGCAGCGCAGGTTTAAGTGTGCGGCATGTCCGAACAGCCGTTCACTCCGCCGCGATTCACCCTTCCTGCAAACTGGCAAAGCGTGGCGGTGCTATTCGCAGGCGCTGAATTTACCGATGAAATTCTCCCCGCCTTGCTGCGACAAGCGCGCTGGTTCGGGGGAAAGGCGCACCTTCTCAGCCGAGTGCGCGCGGTCGCTTCACTGACGGTTGGTGATTCTTCCGCCGGTAGAATTTTTCTCCTCGAAGCCAGTTACGCCGATCGTTCGCCGGAGACTTACGTCCTACCTTTGCAGATCGCGCCCGCAGCTCCCGAGAAAGCAACGGTGCTCGCTCATTTGCAAGGCGGCGTTCTCTTCGACGCGCTGTACGACTCCGCCTTTCGCGATGCGCTTTTGGAGATGATCCTGCGCGAGCAAAACCTGCGGGACACGATCGGCATTTGCGGCGCGACTTTGAAAGCGGCCAGCGCCGGGCTGACCCTGCCGCTGAACTCACAGCCTCTCGCCGCAGAGCAGAGCAATTCGGCGATCCTGTATGGCGGACGCTTTTTTCTGAAGCTCTATCGCAAGCCCGAAGAGGGCGAAAATCCCGATGCCGAGTTGATCCGATTTCTCAGCGAGCGTCAGCAGTTCAAGCACGTTCCGGCGTTTTGCGGAGCCATCGAGCACTGGATTCCCCTGGCACCTCAGCCGCGCACGCTCGCCTTGCTCGTCGCACATGTGCCCAACGAAGGCGACGCGTGGGCTTTCACACTCGCGCACATGAACGACGCCGATTATCCAGCCCGCGCCCGCCAGCTCGGCCAGCGCACCGCCGGGATGCACCTCGCGCTCGCAGCGGATTTGAAAAATCCGGCCTTTGCGCCCGAACCGTTCACCGATGAGGACCAGCATGCACTCTGCGAAGCGACGCGAACTGCGACGCGGCAGACGCTCGCACTGCTGGAAAAAAAGCTGCCTGAAATTCCCGCTGGCAAACGCGCGGAGGCGGAAGCGCTCCTCGCGCGGGCGGGTGAAATTGCGGCAAAACTTTCCGCTTTCGAGCAGTGCAAAATCAGCGCCACCAAAACGCGGCATCACGGCGACTACCATCTCGGGCAGGTGCTGAATACGGGCGACGATTTCGTCATCATCGACTTCGAGGGCGAGCCCGCGCGGACGCTCGCTGAGCGGCGGATGAAGCGTTCTCCACTGCGCGATGTCGCCGGGATGTTGCGTTCATTTCACTACGCCGCGCACTCCGTGCCCGAGCCATCGGAAGCCTGGGCAAAAAACATCTCGCGCATCTTTCTCGAATCATGGCTCGCGACCGCGAAAGGCGCATCGTTCATCCCGGACGATCCGCAAACATTCCGCGCCTTGCTCGAAGTCCACCTCCTCGAAAAGGCGATCTACGAAATCAGCTACGAGCTGAATCACCGCCCCGACTGGGTTTCGATTCCCGTGCTCGGCGTCCTTCAGATTTTAGACGACGGCATCGCCCCGTAGCACCTCGGACGCTAAGCGAGGATGTCCTTCACGACTTTGCCGTGGACATCCGTGAGCCGGAAATCGCGGCCCTGGAAACGGAAGGTCAGCTTCTCGTGATTGAACCCGAGCAGGTGCAGGATCGTGGCCTGCAAGTCGTGGACGTGAACCTTGTTTTCGACAACCGAGAAACCGAGTTCGTCCGTCTCGCCATAGGTGATCCCGTGCTTCAATCCGGCACCCGCGAGGAAGAGCGAGTAGGCATCGGGAAAATGATCGCGCCCGAGGATATCGCTGCCCGACGTACGGCCTTCGCGGAACGGCGTGCGCCCAAATTCGCCGCCCCAGACGATCAGCGTGTCATCGAGCAAACCGCGCTGGCGCAAATCGCGAATGAGCGCGGCGACGGGCTTGTCCGTGCGCTTCATTTTCGCCGTGAGGCCATCGCGGATGTCTTCGCCCGGCCCGGTTCCGTGAAAGTCCCAGCCCCAATCGAACAGATGCACAAACCGCACGCCTTGCTCGAGCAGCCGACGCGCAAGCAGGCAGTTATTTGCAAAACTCGATTCGCCCGGCTGCGCACCGTAGTCCGCGCGCACCGACTCGGGCTCGCGCGCGATGTCCATCACCTCCGGAACGCTCACCTGCATGCGAAACGCGAGTTCGTACTGCGCGATCCGCGTCGCCGTTTCGGGATGTCCGAATTCCCGCGCCTGCTCCTCATTCAGATCGCGCATCGCATCAAGCGTTTTGCGCCGCATCGCGCGATCCATTCCGGGAGGATCGCTCACATAGAGCACGGGATCGCCTTTCGAGCGGCACTGCACGCCTTGGAAAACCGACGGCAAAAATCCGCTGCCCCACGCGCTCTGTCCGGCGCTCGGCTGCACGCCGCTGGAAACCAGCGCGACAAATCCGGGCAGATTTTCGTTCTCCGATCCGAGCCCATACGTCACCCACGATCCAATCGACGGACGCCCCTGCCGCGGCGAGCCGGTGAACAGCAGCAGCTCGGCCGGGGCGTGATTGAACTGGTCGGTGAACATCGACTTGATCACGCACATCTCGTCCGCGATCCCGTGGAAATTTGGCACCGCATCCGAGAGCCAGATGCCGCCCTGACCGTGCTGCGTAAAGGTGCGCGGCGTGCCCATCAGCTTCGGCGTGCCCGAGGTGAAGGCGAACGTCTTCCCTTTCACAAATTGATCCGGCGCATCCTGCCCGTTGCGCTTCACCAATTCCGGTTTGTAGTCGAGGAGGTCCAAATGCGGCGGCCCGCCGGACATGTGCAAATAAATCACGCGTTTCGCTTTCGCGGGAAACTGCGGCGGTTTCGGCGCAAAAGGATTCACCACTGCCGCCTGTGCCTTCTCCGCGAGCAGCGCATCGAGCGCGATCGCCCCGAGGCTGAACTGCCCCGCCGTTTTTAGAAAATGGCGGCGCGTCTGGAGCTGGAGAAGGTCGTGCGGAAAATTCATAAACGTGCCTGCTTCGATAACCGCATCGCGTCAGAAAACACAGGCCGGAAAAAATCCCGCACCCTCGAATCCAGCCAGACTCTCGAATGTCCCTTGCCGCCAGCGTCCATCTCAGCGAAATCACGATCACAATTTCCACGGTGTGACTTTCTTCAGCCCCCATCTGCTGGCAGCCGCGAGCAGCCTCTTTTTTGCTTTCGGCCTTTGCGAGAAGGCCGGCGCGCATGGCTCCTTGCACGAGCAGATCGTCGCCATCACCGCCTCGCTCGAAGCTAAACCCGGTGATGCCGATTTGCTTTTGCTCCGTGCTGGCCTTCACCGAGAGCACGAGGATTGGGATGCGGCTGCGCGGGACATCGTGTCGGCGGAGAAAGCGGGAGCGTCCGCCGGACGACTAGCGCTCGCCCGCACAGAAGTCGCGGTGGCGCGGAAAGACTGGGACACCGCCGCACGCGAATTGCCGACGCTCGCTCGCGAGTTGGCGGAAAACGCCGACGCGTGGCGCTTGGCCGGATTTGTCCACGCAGCTCGTCGGGAAAACTCCGAAGCCATCGCCGCGTGGCTCGCCGTAACTCGAAAAGCCGACATGCCGCGGCCCGATGATTTCCTCTCCCTCGCCCGCGCGCACCACGCCGCGCATGACGACGATGCAGCCATCGCCGCACTCGATACCGGTTCCCGACGGGTTGGTGAAATCTCCGTCTTTCTCGAAGAGGCCGCGCAAATCGAAGAATCCCGTGGGCACTGGGACGCCGCGCTTGCCCGGCTCGACCGTCTCCTCGGCCAATCGCCGAAATCTCCGCGCTGGCTGGCGCGCAAAGGCGATCTCGCTGAGCGCGCTTCGCAACCCGAACTCGCCACCTCCTGCCGTCAGGCTGCCCTCGACGCGATCGACGCCATCCGCGCGCGCCGTTTCACTCCGGCCATGGCGGAACTCGAGCAATCGCTCCGCGCGCAACTCGCCAAATCCGTTGGAGAGGAAACGCCGACCAAACCATCGCCGGAAAAGTAAGTGAAGCTGCCTATTTCAGCAGCGCCTTGTCGTTGCGTTTGCGGCGGAAAATTCCCTGGGCATCGGTGATCGAGACACCGTCGATGAAGAACGCGACGGCGGCGCGGCCGATGGCGTAAGTGCCCGCTCCGGCGACTCCGCCCGAGATGGCGCTGCCCCAGATCGGGATGAGTTTTGCGGCGGCCCGCGCACCTTCGCGGAGGACGAGCCCGGTGCCGATGTTGGCTCCAACGGCGGCGAGAAATTCGGCGGCGCGCTTCGTATTCATCTCGCGCCCGCTGACGTGCATGATGCTGGCGACCATCGCCGCTTGCAGCGATGTGAGGATGGGAAAATCGGCGAGCGGGATGGGTTGCGCGGCGACAGTGGCGCACATGGCGGTGACGGATTTGATGACGATTTGCGCGATCTGTCTTTGCAATTCCTTATTGCCGGAAAGGCGTGCCATTTCGAGCTGAGACTCGGGCGGAAGCTCGACGGCGATGCTTTGCGAAAGCAGGGTCGCGTGGCTCAGCGCGACGACGGAGCTGGTGCGCTCGGCGAGTTCGCGGCGGCCTTGGAGCGCCTCAAAAGCGGGCGCGGTTTCTTCGTTTAACGGGACGCCAACGATGGTGGCGCGCGGGGCGTGGTTGTGGTCGGCGAATTCGATGACGGACGCCGCATGATCGAGATCCTCAGCGAGGCCGGATGCGCCCGATGCGCCGTCGTGGAGGAAGAGGTAAATATCGGGCGCTTCAGCGGCTAGGGCGCGGCTGAGCCCGGCGAGCGCGGAGGGACGCCGGGCATCGAGGACGCGCAGGGTGCCGCGACCGGCGCGGGCAAATTCCTGCCACGCGGCACTTTGGAGCGCGTCTTCCTCGGGGCGCGCGATGGCTTCGCCGAAGAGCGCATTCACGAGCGCGGTGCGGCTGGCGGCGCGGTCGCCGAGGAGGACGATGCGAGGCGGGCGCTGGAGGAGGAAGAGCGTCTTGATCGGCGTGATCTCGCGGAGGATCGGCCCGCGCAGGCCCTCGGGGAGCCGCTGGACGAGGCTTTCGAGCTTTTCGTAGATGGAGAGGAAGACGGATTGTTTCATCGGAAAAATGCGGTGTGGGGCCGCTGGCACACTACAACACGGCGAGCAATTGCGCCGCGTGTTCGTCAGGTTTCACTTTGCGGAAGATCGCTTTGATTTTTCCATCCGGGCCGATGACGAACGTGCTCCGTTCGGTGCCGAGATACGTCTTTCCATACCTGCTTTTCTCGACCCACACGCCGTAGTCGGTGACGATTTTTTTCTCGTCGTCGCTGAGCAGTGGGAAAGGCAGATCGTATTTCCCGATAAACTTCGCGTGGCTTTTCGCGGAGTCGATACTGACGCCGAAGACCTCGGCCTTTCCGGCGAAATCTTTCCAGGCATCGCGCAGTCCGCACGCTTGTTTCGTGCAGCCGGGCGTGTCGTCTTTTGGGTAGAAGTAGAGCACGACGG
>JANLQB010000039.1:0-3180 GCA_031367565.1 Verrucomicrobiota bacterium | reverse complement strand
GTGCTGCTCAATCTTTGCGTGAACGCCCGCGACGCCACCGCGCCCGGAGGCCGCATCACCGTCGGCGCGAAGAACGTGGAAGTGGATGCGCACCTCGTTTCGATGAACCCTGGCGCGCAACTCGGCCCGCACGTCGCGTTCAATGTCGTCGATACCGGCGCGGGTATGTCCGCCGTGACGCTGGAGAAAATTTTCGATCCATTTTTCACCACGAAGGAAGTCGGTAAAGGCACCGGCCTCGGCCTGCCCACCGTCGTCGGCATCGTGAAAAGCCACGGCGGTTTCCTGACGGTGAAAAGCTACCTCGGCGTCGGCACGACGTTCACCATTTTCATCCCCGCCGCCGAGCAGCAGGCAGTCGCTCCAAAGCCGGTGGAAAACGGCCCGATCGCGAACGGCGGTGGAAAACGCGTGCTGCTTGTCGATGACGAACCGGCGATCCGCGAAGCCGTCTCCTGCACGCTGGAAGCCAGCGGCTACCAAGTATATCAGGCGGAAGACGGCACCGACGCGCTCGCGCTTTACCATCAGCGGCGCGACGAAATCGACATCGTGCTCACCGACATCTCGATGGGCAAAATGGATGGCGTCACACTCTCGCGAGCCCTGAAGCGGCTGAATCCCAAAGTGCGAATCATCGTCTCCAGCGGCCACTTTCATAAAGACAACGCGACTATCCTCGAAGGTCTCGGCATCCGCGCCTTTCTCGACAAACCGTATTCCACCGACAAGCTCCTGCGCCTGCTCCAGTCCGAGCTCGCCCGCGAGATTTCCTGACCACGGGAAAGCGCATAAAAATCCCCTTTGCTTTTAAAAGCGCGGCGCTACTTTGCGCCCCTCAAAACAACGGGCCGTAGCACAGCTTGGTAGTGCGCTTGAATGGGGTTCAAGAGGTCGAGGGTTCAAATCCCTCCGGCCCGACCACTTGAAACCAATGCTGGAAAAGGTTTCGCGGGCGCAGGTGCGTTTCGATCAGAAATTCAGTCAATACACGCCGTCAATACACAACGGTGGACGGCGTGAGTTCTCCGGACAGCGCGAGGCGGTGTCTGCCCTCTGTGGATCGTATGCACCGCGATGACGCCGGGCGGCGTCGCGCTGCGCGTGCTGGCCAAAGACGGCGCGAAAATTTCAACCTCTCAATTTTTTTTGGCGGAGCGTGCGAAACTTGATGACGCCCGCGGGATGAGGATGCGGGGTGGTGGCGGCAGTAAATTTCAAAGCGCGATGTGCGACGGGCAGTGCTGGGGTGCTGGGGAACGACCCTCCGAGATTGGACGAAACCGCTGCGCACGCACGCCGCTCCATGCGATCAACCGGTCTTTGATCCCGCTCCAGCGAGGAACAGCCAGCCCTGCAATTCAAGCACGGGATTCTTTCCTGAAAACCAAACGCCGAGAAGCGCCCTGGGGAATTTCACCACAACCTCCGCAAAAAAGATGCTCCGCACACGGAGCCACTTTCGCCAAAAAAGTTTCCTAGTTTTGCGCCGAGAAAGGCACAGAACGCTTGAAATATTACAACATCATAGGGCCTCAAGTGAGGCGAATCCGATACGCCCGCGATTGGTCCCAATCAGAAATGGCTGCGAAATTGCAGCGTGCCGGCTGGGACATTTCCAGAAGCGGCGTTTCCAAAATCGAGGCGCGCTTGAAATTCGTCTTGGATTTTGAACTCGATTTCCTCGTGGAGGTTCTCCAGGTCGAGTTGAAGGAATTGTTCCCAAACCACGCGCCAGGGGAGCGGGCGCACGATCACTTCACGCGTTTCATGAGTAAACGATTTTGAATTTTTTCCGGTTTCGGAGCACGTCGCAAAAGTCGCTGCAGACGCGGTAAGGCGGAAAAAAATCGCCCGGTTAAGGAGTCGATGATTATTCTTTTTCATAGTGTGTTGCCTGACTCAATCCCCGTCATTTCCAGAACCTCATGAAATCGCCAACCGCTGAATCATCGTTCAAGCTCACCCAAACCATTCGTTCGCTGTTGCGATGCGAGGAGTTGCAGGGTGACGATGTTTCTGAAGCCACGCATCAACTCATAGAGGAAGTGCTTGAAACGGTGGGACAGGTGCAGAGGGAGTGCGAGTTCCCGGATCGCGCAGAAATCATTGAGTATTTTGCCAAGCGTTTGGCGGATGAGAATCGGGAGATGCTCGTGAAGCGGGTCGTCGCTTTGGTGGGAACGCTTTCCAATGAGGAACTGTATTCGAGCTATGCGGAGGCTCGGGAATCCGATCCCGGTTTGGGCCAAAGCGGCAGTTAGGCTTCGGCTCCGCCAGCCTTTCATACGGGCCTGCCAAAGTTGAGACGGGCATTTCTATGAACTGCCTGAATGTTGGGATCAGCCAGCGCCGCGGGAGCCGGGAAAAATACAGAGTGGTGCAATCCATATTTGCGCCGAAGGCCACCGGCGATGAGCCTCGTTCTGCCGTCAGCGGGGCGGACGGCGCGATTTTTGAATCCTTGCCAGCGGCATGGATCACAAGAATGTTGTCGGAAGGGAGGTGGCGCGGATCAGGAACAATCGCGGCTTGTCGCAAGCGGGTTTGGCGAGGGAGCTTCAGAAATCCGGCTGGGACATCAGTAGAAGCGAGGTCTCAAAAATAGAAATGCGAATCCGGGAAGTGAAGGACTGGCAGATGGTGCTTCTGGTTCACGTCCTCAAAACTCCGCACGATTCGTTCTACCCTCGCCTCGATCCAAAAAAGACACTTCGTGACGCTTTCGCTGAGACGATGACGAGGAAGCCGAAGCGATCTTCCCCGCTGGTTGTCGAGTGAGCGGAACGCCCGTCGGCTCGCCCAAGCAAATTGCCAATCATCGCGCTCACGCGCGCGACGATTTTCGCCGTGGAGAATTGGTTGTTCTGGCGATGGCAACCGAAGCAGCGAGGCCCTCCCGAAAAGGGCCGTCTCTAGCTGCGGAGGTTGTGAGGAACTGCGGCGGAAGGCGGGCGCAGTTATTCAAATCGCCGGAAACAACCGGCTCAAACCTCGGGATTTTTTTCTCAGGCACCCGAGGACTTCGAGGCGTCGTTTTCTTACGCCGTTCATGCAAGCGTTGAGCGCGGGGCGCAGACCGACGAAGCCGAGGTCGATCTTGTGACTTTCGAGCGGCTCGATCTGCTCGGCGCTGGTCATGTCGAAAAGGCTCAGCGCCACGCGAGGATAGAGTTTTTC
>JANLQB010000023.1:0-2208 GCA_031367565.1 Verrucomicrobiota bacterium | reverse complement strand
TTAGATCGTGAATGCGGGGAGCTTTACGATCGCTCCGCCTTTGAGCGCGGACTCGTGGGCACAGAGGCCGACGCAGGTCCAGTTGGCGGATTGTTTGGCGTTGGGGAATGGGTCGCGATCGGTGACTAGTGCGTCGATGATTTCGTGGGCAAGGTGTGGATGGCTTCCACCATGACCCGCTCCCTGCGTAAAGCTAAGGTGCGATTTCTTCCCGCCGTACACGCCGCCGGTCGTGAATCCCTGAATTGCCTTCGGCAGACGCTTCGCAAAATCCGGGCACCGGACTTCTTTCGGAATCTTCGACTCGGGCAGTTTGGCCGTGTGCATGATGAGTGGCTGATGCTCCACGAGCGGCCACTCGACGGATGCCTTGTCGCCATATACGTCGATGCTTTCGCGATACTGCCGCGCCGTGTCAAAAAGGCTGCGGATGATTCGCGCGTTCACATCGGTCTTGGCAAATTTGATATGCGCCGTTTCCACCGCGAAAGGCGACTTATAGTGTTGGAACAGTTCCTTCCGCACGCTGCCGCTGCCAAAGCAGCTCACGTATTCCGCCGACTGCCCGATGAGCCCGGCGACTGGACCCACGCAATGCGTCGCATACCACATCGGCGGCAGGCCGGGCCAGTAGTTCGGCCAGCCATCCATGTCTTGCTGATGGCTCGCTTGCACAAACTGCAGCTTCCCAAGCTTCCCCTTATCGAGCAACTCCTTCATAAAAAGATACTCGCGCGCATACACGACGGTCTCGGCCATCATGTATTTCAGCCCGGTCTTCTTCACGAGTTCCACGATCTGTTTGCACTCCGCCACCGAGGTCGCCATCGGTACCGTGCAAGCGACATTTTTTCCAGCCTTCAACGCGGCGATCGACTGCCAGCCGTGATCGGGGATCGGCGAGTTGATGTGGACGAGATCGACGTTCGGGTCCTTGAGCAGGTCCGCAAATTCCGTATAGCGCTTCTCGATGTCGAAGGCATCGCCGACTGCGTGGAGCTTTTTCTCCGTGCGCTGGCAGATGGCATACATGTTCGCGTTCGGGTGACGCTGGTAAATCGGGATGAACTCCGCACCGAAGCCGAGCCCGACGATGGCGACGTTGATTTTCTTTTTGGACATGGAGGAGAATGAAGGTTGCCGCTTTTCCGGGGGTCAAAGCGGGCGACATATCAGCGAGCGTGGAAATGAGTGTCAACGCCCATTTCGCGATTCCCCCTTTGGCGCAAAACCGCTCGCCATCCCGTCTCGTTTCCGCCTCGAGAAAGGGTCGCATCGACCGATGGCCACCGGTTCCGAAGCTCGTTGGATTCTGCATTCGTCAACCAAACCAACCTCGGCTACACGATTCCGCATCGTGAAAAAAGTCGTCTCCCTCCTCCTCTGGCTCGCCGTCGCATTGATCGGCGCGGGCGCTTACGCCACGATCGCGCTTCAGCGCGATGAACGGCTGAACTCGGTGTACATCCTCGCGGCGGCGCTTTGCACGTACGCGATCGGGTATCGCTTTTATTCGAAGTGGATCGCGACCCGCGTTTTCATGCTGGATGAGCGGCGGGCGACGCCGTGCGAAGCGCATGAGGATGGGCGCGATTTTGTGAAGACAAACCAGTGGATCGTGTTCGGGCATCACTTCGCCGCGATCAGCGGGCCGGGGCCGCTGGTGGGGCCGGTGCTGGCGGCGCAGTTTGGGTATTTGCCGGGGACGCTTTGGATCCTCATCGGCGTGGTGCTCGGCGGGGCGGTGCAGGATTTTATGATCCTGTTTGCGTCGATCCGGCGCGATGGAAATTCGCTCGGGCAGATGCTGAAGGAGGAGCTGAATTCGTTTGCGGGCGCGATCGGCGTGGTGGCGATTTTTTCGATCATGATCATCCTGCTGGCGGTGCTTGCGCTCGTCGTGGTGAACGTGCTCGCGGAGAGTCCGTGGGGCGTTTTCACCGTCGGCGCGACGCTCCCGATTGCGATGCTGATGGGCGGCTATCTGCGTTACGTCCGTGTGGGGAAAGTGCTCGAAGTTTCCATCGCGGGGGTCGTGCTGCTGCTGCTCGCGGTGTGGGGCGGAAAGTATGTCCACGGCGATCCCGAACTGGCGAAGTTACTCACTTTTGAAAAGGCGACGATCGCATGGTCGATCATCGCGTATGGCCTGCTCGCGAGTGTCCTTCCGGTGTGGCTGCTGCTCGCGCCGCGCGATTATCTCTCCAC
>JANLQB010000006.1:0-2839 GCA_031367565.1 Verrucomicrobiota bacterium | reverse complement strand
GAAGATCCGCGGGGAATTGCTCGCCGACATGCGCAAGGTCATCGACGCGAAAGCGAAGGCGGGCGGCTACACGCTCGTCATGAATACGTCGGCGGAAAACGCGGTCGGACTTCCCGACGTGCCCTACAGCTCCGGCGAGAGCGACATCACGAAGGAGGTGCTGACCGAGTTGAACGCCGGCATGATTTTGAAAGACATCGACCTCGGCCCAACCGACGACGCGCCGAAGACCGAGGCGAAGACCGAGGCGAAGACCGTCGATAAAAAGAAGAAGTAGATTTCCCGTGGAAAGTAGCGCCGTGCTGCGAGCGCCGGCGCAGCCATGAAGAAGATCCTCTCGCTGATCATCAGCGCCGCCATCCTCGCGCTGATCTACTGGAAGATCGGCCCGGAGAATCGTGCGCGGCTGCTCGCGATTTTTGCGGAGTGTGATCGCGGCTGGATGGCCGCGAGCCTCGCGATGGTCGTGCCGCTCACGCTTTTTACCGCGTGGCGCTTGCAACAGCTCATGCCGGTGCGCGGGCAGCTCGGCTTTGGCGAAGCGAACAAACTCATCCTCGTTGCCAGCGTGCTGAATCTCGTGCTGCCCTCGAAAATGGGCGACATCGCGAAGGCGTGGTTCATGCGCGATCGGAGCGGCCTCCGCGGCTCGCTTGCACTGTCGCTTGTGGTGTTTGAGAAGTCGTGTGACATGCTTTCGCTGCTCGTGTGGTGTGCGTTTGGGCTGGCGATTTACCCGGAGAAAAACGGCGTGTTCTGGCTCATGACCGCCGCCGTCGCGTCGATGCTTGCGCTCGGCGGATTGCTCCTCGGCTCCAAGAAATTCGCCGCCTTTTTCTTCGCGCTCGCCGGAAGATTCACGCCCGGAAAGATTGCCGCGAAGCTCACAAAACTCGCGGGTTCATGGAGCGAGATGCACGACTACTTTTGGTCGAGTAAATCGCGCCTGCTCAAAGTGACGAGCACGTCCGTGTTTATCTGGTTCCTGCACCTTCTGCAAATCTGGATGTTCATCATCGCCCTGCGCGCCACCGTCCCCTTTGTCCGCAATCTCGCCCTCTCCCCGCTCGCCATCCTCGCCGGACTTTTACCCGTGCCGACTTTCGGCGGAGCCGGCACCCGCGACGGCGCCCTCGTCGCTCTCTACGCCCCGTATTTCACCGCGCCCACCGCCCTCGCGCTCGGCCTCCTCTGCACCGCCCGCTATCTCCTCCCCGCGCTGGGAGGGCTGCCATTCGCCGGGCCTTATCTGAGTTCGGCTCGCTCAGAAAAGTGACGCGGTGGCTTGCTGCGCTCACGGCCGGTCCTGGATTGAAAATATCGTAGCCGTGAAGGCAGCGAGTTCTCCGCAACTGGCTTCAGGCAGGATGCCGGGACCGGTGGGCGCGGCTACTTTATCAGCCGCTTGAAGCGGCTCCCATCGAGCTTCTGAGCACCCGGCCCGCCGAAGCGGATTTCCAGCGTGCTTTGCGCCGTGCCTTTACCTGCGATGTTCACGCGGTGCAGACCCTTCGCGAGACTGACCGGGACGAACCTCCACGTTTTCCCGCGCGGCCACGTCTGCGCGATACCATCGACCGATAGCTTCTCGATTTCCGCGCTTCCGTGGAGTTGAAATTGATACACGTCGTCCTCCGGCACTTCGAACCAGCCTTCGATGGAAAATGGATCGCCATTTTCCACGCCGGCTTTGGTGAGCCAGTCGCCGTCCGCGCGCTTTGCACCGACCGGCGCGCGCTTGCCTATGCGGAGCTCGATCTCATCCGCGAGAGCGCGCCCCGCGGGCAGCGACTGCGCGCGGCTGAGCGCGGGCGGGATGATCGTGAGGTCGATCGGTTTCCCGATGATCTGCTTCGGCCCAGCACCTTCCCGGAGTGCCACCGTCATCAGCCGCACCGGGCCTTGACCGAGCACGCGTGGATCGATGGTCAACTTGCCGCTGTCTCCGGTAAGGCGCGCGATCGTCCGAACGTTCGCCATGAGCAAAATCTCCTTTGCTCCGGGCTGATTTACGGTGACTTCGATCGGCTTGTCCCACGCCCGCTCGCGCCCGCCCGGCGCGCTCACGGTGAAGGTTTCATCCGTATTGCGAATCACCACCGGCACGGTGAGCCGGCCCTGCGAACTGACGGAATCCGCAGCGTTCGCGACGATCGTGATGTCGTGCGCACCATCCGGCACGACGCGCGTGTCGAAGTCGAAGCTGCCGCCGCTCTTCACGAGGAGCGCGCGCTTTCCATCGACGTAGAGCTCGAAAAGCGCGGCCTCGATGTGGTCCGGCGAAGTCGCCTTGGGCGTGATTTTTACGCTGCCTTTCAAGGTCCCGCCGATCGTCAGATCCTCGGTTTTGACCACGAGGCGTTTGCCCCACGGTTTGCAGAGCGCGTCGCCGACGATGAGCAGTTGATACGGGCCGGTGATGGATTGGTAAAACGCTTCACCGAGGGTGCAACCCTGCGCGTAAAAGCTGTGGATGAATGGCGTCGGAAATTTCGCCTGGATTGCGAACGGTTCGGACACTGTGCCGGACGCGCCCGCCGCGCCGTTGCGGGTGAATTCCGAGAGCGGTGTCTGGATGTCGCCTTCGCTCATCATGCCGCCGCAACTCGTCAGATGTTCGCAAATCGCGCCCGGTAAAATGCGGCTCTTGCTTGCCGCCCAGTTGAAGCCTTCCGAACCCACCATCGTCCCGATCACATCGAGTTTCTCCAGCGGCAGGACGCCGTTTTCCACGACGGCGTTGACGCCAAGCGATTTCAATTTCTCCGCAGCGGTATCGAAGCCCCACTCCCGCGTGGTCGAGCGCACGTCGGCATTTTTTTCAAAGTACACCGTGCCC
>JANLQB010000165.1:0-3981 GCA_031367565.1 Verrucomicrobiota bacterium | reverse complement strand
ATTTCTCAAATCGCCGCAAAACTGCGCAAGCCGGACGCGCTCGTGGAAGTGCCGCGCGGCGAAGAGCGCGCCTTTCTCGCACGGTTGGAAAGTCGCTGGCTGCCGGGGGTGGGCGCAAAGGCATACGAACGATTTCAGGCGCTCGGTTTGCGCACGATCGACGAGGTGGCAAACGCTTCGCGCGACCTGCTCCAGCGCGCGGCGGGAAGTTCGGCGGGGCATTTGCGCGAATGCGCGCTGGGGATCGACGAGCGCGGGGTCGTCACCGAACGCGACGAGGCGAAATCGTACAGCGTGCAGGACACGTTCGGAGAAAACATCCGCGAGCGCGAACCCGTCCTCGCGATTCTGCGCGGCATGGCGGACGGGCTGATGGCCAGCGTGCGCGGCGATGGCAAAGCGATTCGCACCGTGACGGTGAAAGTGCGCTACCCCGATTTCACCGACGAATCCCACGGGACCACGCTCGACGAGCCGACCAATCTCGAAACCGACATTTACCCGCACCTCCCCGCGCTCCTCTGCGGAGCATGGAAAAAGCGCGAACCGCTCCGACTCGTTTCGCTGAAAGTCAGCAACGTCACGGAGCCATCCGCCCAAACCGAACTCGTCCTCGACGCCGATTCACAGCGCCGCGCAAAGCAGCAGAAAGCCGCGCAACTCCTCGACGCGCTCCGCGCCAAATCTCTCCCGCTCACGCGCGGCCATTCGGTGAGGAAGGCGAGTTGAGAGTTGAGGGTTGAGTGCCCCGCGTTGCAAGATCGCGCCCGCTTCCAAATGGCGCGGCTCTCAACCTTCAACTCTCCACTCTCAACTTCCTCATGAAGCTGCTCATCATCGACGGCCACTACTACGTTTACCGCTCCTTTTTCGCCATCCGCGAACTCTCCAACTCGCGCGGCGAACCGACGAACGCGATCTACGGATTCGTGAAAACCGTGCGCCGCATGGTGAAGGATTTGTCGCCCGATCTCGCCGCGATCATCTGGGATGCCGGCATCCCGAAACGTCGCTCCGACCTTCAGCCAGCCTACAAAGAAACACGCTCCGAGATGCCGGATCTCATGCGTCCGCAGCTCACCTTCATCCAAGATCTCGCGCCCAAACTCGGCTTCGCGAGCCTCTTTCTGCCGGACACAGAAGCCGACGATCTTATGGCTAGCTACGCGCTCGCTGCTCGCGATCGTGGCGATGAAGTCATCCTCGCGACGAACGACAAGGACCTCTTCCAACTCGTCGGCGACCGCGTGAAAGTCTATTCCACAAACAAGACCGATCTCGCCGATCCCGCCGCCGGTTTCGCGCTGCTCGGTGCGGAAAAAGTGCGCGCGAAATGGGATGTCTCACCGGAGCAAATCGGCGATGTTCTCGCGCTCGTCGGCGACAGTGCAGACAACATCCCCGGTGTCCCCGGCCTTGGTCCGAAAGGCGCGGCCAAGCTGCTGGCCGACCACGGTTCCCTCGACGCCATCCTCGCCGACACGAGTATCGTGAAAAACGAGCGCATCCGCGAAAAGCTCGTCACCTCGCGCGAGCAGATCATCCAAAACCGCGAGATGGTCCGCCTCGATCTCGACCTCCCGCTCCCCGCCGCGCTCGAGATGCTCACGATCCGCCCGCGTTACACGGAACTCATCGCCGCCCTGGAGACGTGCGAATTCAAATCCCTGCTCGCCGAAGTGAAAGCCGAAGCGCCCGATGAACGCGCGCCTTTGACGGAAGCCGTCGCGCAGGGAGAGTTATTCTAGTCGCGCCGTTTAAATAATTCGCAGAATTTGAGTTGAGCACAGTCCCGCTGCGGGTGTCTCATTCCCGTCATGCGTTCAAGACTCCTCCTTACGGCCACCTTCGGGTGGGCACTCGCTTCATCCCTGCTCGCCGACGACAAGCTGTGGGTGAATGAATTTGAAAAGGCCAAACAAACCGCGGCGACCGAGGGCAAGGATTTGCTTATGGATTTCACCGGCTCGGACTGGTGCAGTTGGTGCATCAAGCTGCACAAAGAGGTTTTCGATCTGGACGCATTCAAGACGGCTGCGCCGAAAAACTTCGTCCTCGTGGAACTCGATTACCCGCAGGACAAGAGCAAGCTTTCCAAAGAAGTGCAGGAGCAAAACACGAAGCTCCAGCAGCAGTTTTCCATCCAGGGATATCCGACGATTCTACTCGCGGATGCAAGCGGACGACCCTACGCGCAGACGGGCTATCAGGCGGGTGGCGCGGAGGAATATTTGAAGCATCTCGACGAACTCCGCGCGGTGAAAACCAAACGGGATGAAGCGTGGAAAAAAGCGGAAGGCGCGCAAGGCACCGAGAAGGCGAAATTTCTCGCGGATGGTTTGAAGGCACTCGATTTCGATCTCGCGGCTGCGCACTACAAGCCAGTCGTCGATGAAATCGCGAAGCTCGATCCGAAGGACGAGAACGGGGTGACGGCGTCGTTTACATTCAAGTCCGACCTGGAAGCTACGAAGGTGAAGCTGATGGAAGCGGCGCAAAAAGGTGAGGCGGGTGGGGCAAAAAAGCAGATGGACGAATTCATCGTCGCGCATCCCAAAGCCTCGAACCTGCAAAAGCAGGAAGCGCTGATGGCGGTGCTGAATACTTACCGTCCGCCAAAGGACAACGATGCCGTCCTGAAATTGATGAACGAGGTGAAGTCGCTCGATGCGGAGTCTGAATCCGGAAAACGCGCCGTCATGATCATCAAGCAAGTGGAGATGATGAATGAGAAAGCCAAGGAGGAGGCGGGCAAGGCCGCCCCGGCGGGCTCGGTCCCGGCGACGAAGGTCGTTCCGGCGAAGAAAAAGTAAGCGCCTTACCGCAGCGATACATTTAGCGACCGCCGCTCTCGAAAGGGAGCGGCGGTTTTGTTTTTCAGCAGGTAGAATTCGCGAAACGCGTAAAGGAGCGGCGCGCCTTGAAAACTACTGAACGTTCGGCTGCCCGCGCCGGGGGCCTTCGGCCGGGCGCTCGGGCGATGGATCCGGGCCGGCTTGCGGTCCACCGGGCCGCCGGTCGGAGCGCGAGCGCACTTCGACTTGCTCGAGCATTTTGCGAAATTCGGGCGGGATGGTTTTGCGCTGCTCCTCCGTGTCGATCGGGCCGTCGAAGGCATTTTCACCATTCGGATTTTTCGCGGTGAGCGTGCGTTTGCCGTTGTCGGAACGGACTTCGATTTCGCCGTTCGCATCCTTCAACGTCACCTTCGCGCTCGCGGTGTTCCAGGTGGTGCTCACGCGATCTTGCGAAGTCTGCACGGTGGGCGCGCCGCCGGGTCCGATTTCGCGGAAAAGATCGGCGGACGGCTTTTGCGGTGGTTGTCCCGGGCCGTCCCGCTGGTCGCGCGGCGGACGAGTCGGATCGTCGTTGTTTCGACGCATTTTCTCGTCGCGCCGCTCGGACTGCTGCCGACCCGCGCCGGGCATTCCGCCAAAAATATCCATCCGCAGCGGAGCCGGTTCCCGCATCAGGCGCTCACCGATTTTCACGGGGATTTTTTGCTCCTGACCTTTGCGCAGCACGAGCAAAGTCACCTCGGTGTTTTTCCCAAAATGACGTGTGAGCGCCGCAAGATGTGCGGGGTTGCTGATGAGCTGATCGTTGACCTGTTTGATGACATCGAGCATCTGCACACCGGCGACAGCGGCGGGGCTGTCGGGGATGACTTCCTCGACGATGAGACCAAGGCCCGGTGTGAAGCCGAGCTGCGCGCTGAGCGCCGGATCGAGCGGACCGGTGGCGACGCCGAGATAAGGCTGCGGCTTGGCTGGAAGCGGAGGCAGGCCATTTCTGGGGCGCTCGCCGGCACCGGATCGTTCGCCACGACCGTCGGGAAAATCGCGACCTTCGGGCGGGCCGAAATCCTCGGGACGCGGCGGACGAGGTCCATCCGGTCCGCGATCTTCGCGTCTTCCCGGACCATCGGGTCCACCCGGCGGGCGATCGGGCTGGGCATCGCGCGGCGGTGGTGGGTAACCC
>JANLQB010000982.1:0-5747 GCA_031367565.1 Verrucomicrobiota bacterium | reverse complement strand
GCGCCCATCCCTCCACCTTCGGCACGGAAATCGAAGGGCAAATCAGCCTGATAAACGCGGAATCCAGCCCTTCCGAGACGGCGGCTCCAACCCCGTGACGGCTCCACCGCGGCTGACGTTCCCGGCGCGACCGATTCAGGGCGGGCGGCTCGACCTCGCTCCGCCCAAGCGCGGCCTGTGGTATGCAGAGCCGAAGTTGAACGGGTGGCGCGCGCTCATCCACGCGCCGACCGGCACGATGTGGAATCGGCACGGCGCGCTCCTCACCATCGCGGACTGTTTCCAGCCCGCGCTCGCGGCGCTGGCGAAGCTCGCCAGTCGCGGCCTCATGTGGGCCGACTGCGAAGCTCTCGAACGCCGGCACAATCCCGGGCGCTGCACGCTCGTCGTGCTCGATGTCATTCCCGAATCCGGCACGCCGATTTACACCGCGCGCCGTGCGATGCTCGAATCTCTGCTCCCGTGTGATCCAGTTTTCGACGGCGACACTTCGCGCCCGGTGCCAAGCGGCACCGTGGTCCTGACGCCGCCGCGCTCGCTTTCTACCAGCGGCTCCGTGAGTCCAACCGCGCGCTCGGCTACGAATTCGTCAAAGGCGTGGTGATGAAGCGCGCGGACTCGCCGTATCCAGTGCAGCTCCGCTCGGCGACCGAGAAATTTTGCGGCTGGGTGAAGCGTCGCTTTTTGACCAAAAAAGAGCTGAACGCAAGCGCCCTTTGGCCGCAAACCGGTGGGCGTTTCGCGTGTTAGAAGTGGACACCGTTCTTGACTCCAAGACCGTCGAACGTCTGCGGACTCAGCTCGCTTTGCCCGCGCAGGATTTGCGCACCTGCGCGGCTTGCTCCTGGATCGCTTCCTTTTCCTCCATGGTGAGCCGCTTGAGGTTGCGCACTTGCATGACGATACGCGGGTTCTTCGCGAGCGCCGGCTCGTGTTGCAGCAGAAAATCCCAGTAGAGCGTGGTGAACGGGCACGCGCGCGGGCCGGTGCGCTCGGCGGGATCAAAGCGGCAGCCGGCGCAGTAGTTCGACATGCGCTGGATGTATTTGCCGCTCGCGATGTAAGGCTTCGACGCCATCACGCCGCCGTCGGCATACTGCGACATGCCGAGGGTGTTGGGCAGCTCGACCCACTCCACGGCATCGACATAGACGGCGAGATACCACTCGTGGATTTCGCGCGGGCGCACTCCGAGCAGCAGCGAGAAGAGCCCGGTGACCATGAGGCGCTGGATGTGATGCGCGTAGCCGTGGTCGAGCGTTTGCTGGAGCGCGTGGCGCAGGCAGTTCATCTCCGTGTCGCCGGTCCAGTAGAATGGCGGCAGCGGCTGCTCGGCGCCGAGCGTGTTGCGATCGACGTAGCCGGGCATGAAGCACCAGTAGATGCCGCGCACGAATTCCCGCCAGCCGAGGATTTGCCGGATGAATCCCTCGACGCTCGCGATGGGTGCGCGCTTTTCACGCCATGCGCGCTCGGCGGCGGCGAGAACCTCACGGGGATCGAGCAGCTTGAGATTGAGCGCCGCGCTGAGGCGCGAATGGTAAAGCCACGGCTCGCCCGACCACATCGCATCCTCCCATCGTCCGAAGTCGGGGAGTCGGTGCGTAATGAAATCATCGAGCGCCGCGCGCGCGTCCGCCGCAGTCACCGGCCAGTCGAATGATTCCAGCTTTCCCGGATGCCTCGCAAAGCGCGCATTCACCATCTCTAGCACTTCGACCGTCGTCGCATCGGGCGGAAAACGTCGCGGCGCGGGGAGAAGCCCAGGGCCGTCCTTGCCGAAGGACTCGCGATTTTCGTGGTCGAAATTCCACGCGCCACCCGCAGGCTGGTCGCCGTCCATGAGCACGCCGGTCTTCACGCGCATCTCGCGGTAGAAATATTCCATGCGCAGTTGCTTCCGGCCTTTCGCGTGCGCGTCGAACTCCGCGCCCGTGCAGAGAAAATGGCGATCGGTGCGAATCTCCAGCGGCACTCCCGCGTCCTGCGCCACGACGGCGATTTTCTCGCGCACGCTCCATTCACCAGGCTCGATGATGATGAGCTTTCCCGGCTGCGTCTGCGCGATAGTCCACGCGAGCTGCGCGGCGAATGTTTCGCCGGGAGTTCCCTTGCCGGGCAGTCCACTCCAGTGCGCGCCTTTTTCAGTGAGCGAGCGGTAAAAGACTCGCCAGCCGCGTTTCCCCAGAGCATCGCGGAAGTGGCGCATCGCCGCGAGGAAAATGGCGATGCGCGGTTTCGCCACCCACACCTTCTCCGATTCGTACGCGACCTCGGCCATCCAGACAGCGTCCTTTTTCAAATCGAAGTCATCGAATGCTGCCGAGTGCTCGTCGAGCTGATCGCCGAGGATGAGGATGAGGTTTCGGAGCTTCGAGGTTCGTTTCATTGATGTGGGATGGCCGATTAGCTACGCCCGCGGAATCGTTTCAGGCGCTTCGCAAAAATTCCGCTTTCAAAATGTATCCAAACCAGGCGTGGCGACGTAAAGAGGTGATTCTGAATTATGACCGACCGCCGCCCGCTTTCAAAATGCTGACTGATTTCCTGCAAGACCAAGCTGCCTTCTATGCATCCGGTGGGATGACCGCTGAGCAACGCGAACCTTTTGAACTCGTCCTCGAATTTCACGACGAACTCCGCGGACTCGTCGACGGACTGTTGGGAGTCGGCGCCTCCTTGACGCTGGCCAGCCTGCCCATCGCGGGGGTGCCAGTTCCGCCCGCATTGAAGTCCCGCATCGCCGGTCTGATAGCAAACCGGCCCCAGCATTCCGCGTCCGAGGGAATGGTGGCATCTACGCCGGACGGCCTCGTGCATTGGGTGAATCCTGCCTTCAGCGCCATGTGCGGATACACTCTCGACGAGCTGCGCGGCAAAAAGCTCGGCCCGATCTTGCAGGGCGCGAAGACCGATCTCGAGGCGGCAGGACGAATGCGCCGCGCGGTGCATCAAAACCTTCCGTGCCGCGAAACCATTCTAAATTATCACAAGAATGGAACGCCGTATTGGGTGGACGTCGCCATCACGCCGATCCTCGACGATGCGGGGCAGCCGGTCTGGCTGGTCGCCCGTGAACGCGAGCTAGCCGACCGCGTCGCGGCCTAGCGTCCTCGCCTTTTCAACGAATTTCGAGAGCCATCGGGCAAGTTCCCAAATTTTCTCGCGCACCTCGGCGGAGCAGTGATTCGATAATTACTTCAACCCGACCACGACCATGACCACGAAAAAGAAATCCAAAAAAACCAATCAGATGGCCGACAGTCTGAACCAGGTGCTGGCCGATTCCTACGCGCTGATGTCGCTGACGCATCTCGCGCATTGGAACATCGAAGGCGCGGGGTTTTTCGCATTGCACACGGCATTTCAGACCCAATACGAGGAGCTGTTCACGGCGGTTGATGAGATTGCGGAACGCATCCGTGCGCTCGGAGTTTACGCCCTCGGGGGCTTGGGAGCTTTCGCGAAGGTCGCAAAGATGAAGGAATTCGCGGCTCCGATTTCGCAGGCGGACTACGTGCGCGCTCTGATCGGCGCCAACGAGAAATTGGTCGCCGACGCCGAGGTCGCCCGCGATCTCGCCGGGCAGGCAAATGATCCGGAAAGCCAAGACCTGATGATTGGGCGCATCACGCTTCACCAGAAAACCATCTGGATGCTGCGAAGCGTCCTCAAAGGTTGATTCGTCGCCCGTGCAGCGGCCACGCGTGCTACCGATATTTTACAACTGCGTCCCCAGCAACTCCCGCAGCCGCATCATCCCGCGTCGGATGCGCGCCTTTACGGTGCCCAGAGGCTCCTTCAGCCGCTCGGCTATTTCCGTCTGCGAAAGCGAGGACAAGAACGCCAACTCGATGGCTTCGCGCTGATCTTTCGAGAGCTTCTGAATCGCCTCGAGCACCAGCTTGTTCGTGTCGCCCGCCGAGGCCGCGTCGAAGGAACTTCGGTCGTCGAACTGCTCCAAAGTCTCCGACTCGCGCTGCATCTCCTCCTGGAGCCGGCTGCGACGCTGCGTCGAGCGCAGGCGATCGATCGACTTGTTCCGCGTGAGCGTGATGGCCCACGTCATCGGCTTGCCGCGCGCCGGGTCGTAGAGCGGCGCCTTTTCCCAAATCTGCACGAACACATCCTGCAGCACATCCTCGGCAGCCTCCTGATGGTTCAGCACGCGATACGCCGTGGAAAAAAGGACGCCGGAAAAGCGGTCGTAAAGTTCCTCGAACCCCCGCCGGTCGCCCTGCGCGACCCGGTGCAAAAGCTCGATCTCGGCGTTGAGTTGTTGAGTGGGATCAGATTCCATGCCAGGAGAGAATTGCGGAGTCGAAGCCCGCCGACAATAGAAACCGGATATCCCCACGTCCGCATCGCCGCCCCGCACGAATACCCAATGTGTGACGGCAGGCGATGAGTGCGGTGTGCGTGAAAGCATCCGCAGCTTCTCCGCCGTAGCACGCTCATTCGATACGCTGCTCCACCCAAACACCAACACGCCATGAAATCTGCCCAACTCAAACTCCTCAGCAACCTCTGCTTCGTCCTTGGCTTCGCCTCCATCCTTGGTTCGATTGCGATCTGGTTTCTCACCGGCGGACAGGCCGCCGACACGCAGGCGCACGCCGAACGTTTCGGTATCTTCGTCGGTCTGTGGGCGCCGACGTTTTTCATCCTCTCAAATCGCTTCGACCGCTACGCGGAAAAGGCGGCTTGATCATTTGCGGAGCATCGCACCGATGCTTGCTGGCAATTCCGTGGATGAGTTGCCACGTCCATTTTCACTATGATTCCTGCGCCCCTTTCCCGCGGAGATGCGCTGGCCTCGTGGAGCGCGTTTCTTCCTCGCGTGAAGGAATACGCGGCGCGCAGAAATCATGTGGAAATCGGGCATGGCAACGTCTCGCGGCTAAGTCCGGCGCTGCGGCATCGCCTGCTCACTGAAGACGAAGTGATTCGCGATACCCTCGCGCACGGCAGTTTCGCCGCGGCGGAGAAGTGGCTCCAAGAACTGTGTTGGCGTCGCTACTGGAAAGGCTGGCTGGAGATGCGTCCGCAGGTGTGGACGAGTTGGCGGCAGCGCGTGCGGGAGTTGCGCGAGACTTTGCTAGCGGAGGTTTTGGAAAAGGCGGACGCCGTGTCTGCCGGTGAAAGTGGCGTCACCTGCATGGACCTCCTCGCGCGTGAATTGATCAAGACCGGCTACCTCCACAATCACGCACGGATGTGGTGGGCGAGTTTTTGGATTCACGCGGAAGGTCTGCCGTGGGAACTCGGCGCGGATTTTTTCTTCCGGCATCTCCTCGATGCAGACCCCGCCAGCAACACGCTCTCGTGGCGCTGGGTCGCGGGCCTGCAAACGCCTGGCAAGACCTACCTCGTGCGACTCTCGAATCTCGAAAAATACGCGCCTTCCGATTTGCTGCGTGACCATCGCGGCAGTCATCGCATCGCCGATGGCGCGGTGATGCCTTCGCTTCAGAAGGAACTCGCCGATACTTCCAAGCGCCCGCTGACCGATTTCCCCACTTCGCTCCCCGCGCGCCTCGGACGGACGGGCTTGTGGTTGCACGCGGAGGATCTAGCGCCGGAGTTGGGTCCGCTCGCGGACTTCGCGCCCGATGCCGTGGCAGCTTTCACGAGCGAGCGGACCTATCGCGCGCATTTTCGCCTCAGCGAAAATCGCATCCGCGCCCTGCGCACGGTTCTCGCCGACGGCATCGCAAGGGCCGGAGCCCACTACCGATGCTGCGCCG
>JANLQB010000952.1:0-1738 GCA_031367565.1 Verrucomicrobiota bacterium | reverse complement strand
CGCTGCTGCCTCATGGGCTGTCGGATCTCGGGCCGGGGATGGCTTGGGGCGATGTGGATGGCGACGGGGATTTTGATTACTACCTGGCGAAGGGCGCGGGGCAGATTGGCGAGGTGCGATTTAACAATGGGAGCGGGCGATTTATCGCGCGGTTTTCGCCGGCGTTTCGCGCGGATAAAACGAGCGAGGATTTTGCGCCGGTGTTTTTCGATGCGGATGGGGATGGGGATCTCGATCTATTTGTCGGCGGCGGAAGTTACCGTTTTGCGCCGGGCGATGTGGAGCAGCGCGACCGGCTTTATTTGAATGATGGGAAAGGAAACTTCACGCGCGCGGAGGGTGCGATTCCGGCGGATGAAATGCCGGCGGGCGCGGTGGGTGTGGCGGATTTCGATGGCGACGGGGATCTGGATTTGTTCGTCGGCGATCGGGTGATTGCGGAGGATTTTCCGGCTCCGGCGGATGGACGGATTTTGCGGAATGATGGGAAGGGGAAGTTCGCGGATGTGACGAAGGAAATTGCGCCGGAGCTGATCGGCACAGGGCTGGTGACGAGTGCGCTTTGGACGGATGCGGATGGCGACGGGAAACTGGACCTACTCGTCGCGCATGAATGGGGCGTGGTGAAACTTTTCCTGAATCGCCACGGCAAGCTCGTGCGGAGTAAGGGGAGCGATGATTTGGCGAACCGCCGCGGGTGGTGGAATGGGCTGGCGGCGGCGGATGTGAATCACGATGGGAAGATGGATTACGTGGCGACGAACCTCGGCTGGAACACGCGCTACGGTCGGGTGAATGCGAAGTATCCGGGCGTGCTTTTTTACGGGCAGTTTTTCGACGGCGGGCTGCCGAAGATCGTGGAGGCGCAATACGAGGGCGAGCGGCTGTTGCCGCGGCGCGGGCTGAATGTGGCGGCGGCGGAGATGCCGGAATTGAAGACTCTGTTCCGCACGCATAAGGGGTATGCCTCGGCGGGGCTGGAGGAGATTTATTCGGCGAAGGCGCTGGCGGCGGCAGCGAAATTTGAGGCGAATACTTTCGAGTCGGGCGTGTTTATCAACAACGGGCCGGACGCAAATGGTGAGCCGACGTTCACTTTTACGCCGCTTGATCTGCGCGCGCAGTTTGCGCCGGGATTTGGCGTCGTTTGCAGCGATGTGGATGGGGACGGGAACGCAGATATTTTCATCGCGCAAAATCAGGGTGCGACGCATCCCGAACTGCCGCGCTTTGACGGTGGACTGAGCGTGCTTTTGCTCGGCAATGGAAAGGGTGGATTCGCGCCGGTGGAGCCTTTGCGCAGTGGGATCGTGGAGCTGGGCGATGGTCGGGCAGCGGTGCTCGTGGATCTCGATGGCGATGACTGGCCGGATCTCGCGGTCGGCGCGAATGGCAAGCCGGTGAGCGCGTTCACGAACAGCGGAAAACATGACGGGCGAGCGATGCTGCGGGTGGAGTTGCCCGCGGGTGCGGCGGGGGCTCGGGTGACGGTGCAATGCGCGGGGCTTCCGGCGCAGACTGCGGAATTTTCGATCGGCGGTGGCTACGGCTCGCAGGGGCCGCCGCTCCTGTGGTTTGGGCTTGGCACGGGAGTGCATGAGGGGAAAATTTCAGTGCGCTGGCCGAATGGAAAAACTTCGGAAGAGAAGTTTTCCGGCACGCATATCAAACTCAAAACATCGCCATGAAATTTCAAATTTATCCCACCTTCCTGCTCGCTCTCGCATTGGGATCAAGC
>JANLQB010000937.1:0-4592 GCA_031367565.1 Verrucomicrobiota bacterium | reverse complement strand
TCCCGCCCGGCCTTTTGCTCGAACTTTTCGAAGCCACCGCCAAACGCGATAACGCCGAGATCAAAGCCCTCCTCGCCGAGCGCGAGCACACCCTCGCCAAATCGCCCGACCCCGTCGCCCGCTTTCGCGAATGCCTCGAAGGCGGCAACGGCGAAGCAGGCCGTACCCTCTTCACCAAAGAGCCCAAAGCCGGCTGCATCCGATGCCACAGCATCGAAGGCAAAGGAGGCCAAATCGGCCCCGACCTCACATGGCTCCGCCATTCCGTCGAGCGCATGCACATCCTCGAATCCATCATCGCCCCAAATTCCACCATCGCCGCCGGCTTTCCCAGCGCCGCGCTCACGTTCAAAGACGGCACCATCCTCGCCGGAGTCATCAGTTCGAAGGGCGCGGATGAACTCACCCTCACCACCGTCCCCGACGGGAAAAAGCACGCCGTCAAAACCGCCGACATCACCGAGCGCACACCCCTCCCCAGCCCTATGCCCCCACACTTCAGCGCCGCCCTCGACAAACGCGCCATCCGCAACCTCGTGGAGTTTCTGGCGGCGGGCGACTAGGGAGGCGCAGCTTAGACCTTTACTGCGGCGGTGTTGAATCGCTTGGTGACGCCGTCGGTTTCCCAGCGCAGTGCGGGTGACTGCGCTCTAGCGATCAAGCCCCCAGGCAAAAAAAAGGATTACTCAACCTTTGAGGGCGAGATCACTTCGATCAACGCCGTCGCGGCTCGCGTGACTTCAAAACGTGATTGAAAACTCCGCGCCGCATTTTGCCTCATGGCATCGCGACGTTTCGGCGCAAGGGCGAGCCATGCTTGCAGCAGGCGCGTGGTGCCGGGCGAGGTGTCGTCGTCCACGAGGCCTGCCTCGTCGTCGGCTATTTCGCGCCAGATATTCACTTTGTTTGAAATGAGGACGGGGGTGCCGCATGCGAGGGCTTCGGCGACAGCGACTCCGAAATTTTCCTGGTGCGAGGGGAGCACGAAGGCTTCGGCGTGGCGGAGCATTCCCCATTTTACATCGCCGGAGAGCATGCCGGGCCAGAGGATTTGGGCGGAGACGTGCAAGCGTTCGGCGAGGGTTTGGAGGGCTTTGATCCAGCCAGTTTGATCGGGGCCGGCGATGACGAGGTGCAGGTCGGGGTTCGAGGTTCGGGGGATTTTGGCGAAGGCTTTTATAAGGAGGTCGCAGCCTTTTTTCTCGTGGATACGGCCGAGGAAAAGGAGGACGCGTTTTCCACGGAGCTGCGGGAAGGCTTCGAGGGCGGCCGCTTTTTGCGCGGCGGGGTCGCCGGGCGGGGTGGCGATGCCGAAGTTCACGACGACTTCGCGGCAGCGGTAGAGCCAGAAGGATTCGCGGGCGAGGCGGCGCTCTTCGTCGGCGGTGAAGAGGACGGCGCGGGCGTCGCGCAGGAGGCGGTAGTCGGCCCACGGCCAGACGAGCCATTTTTTGAGGTGTTTGAGCGGGTAGGCGCGTTTGAACCACGGGTCGAGCATGCCGTGGGGGAAGACGAAATACGGGGTGTCGGTGCCGCGCAACGCGCGCCAGGTGCCGAAGCCGTTGTATTGCCAGAGGCCGTTGACGATGACAGCGTCGTAGTCGTATCGGCGGGCTTTGAGCCACGGGACGAAGGCGGGGGTGTAGCCGTAGCTGGTGCGTCCGGGGCCGACGGCGTGGACTTTCACCGGGCACTCACGCACCCACGGATCACCGGGGGCGTCGAGGGAGACGATCTCGCTTTGGTGGCCGGTCACGGCGTGGACGTGGGCGACTTGTTTGATCGCTTCGATCACCCCGCCGCCGATGGGATTCACGGAGTGGATCGTGTGCAGGATGCGCATGGAAACCCGCTCCGCCGCGACTCGCTAAGCGGCAAACTTTTCGCGCAACGCGCGCACGACGGATGGCGGGACGAAGGCTTCCACGTTGCCGCCGAGGCGCGCGATTTCTTTGACGATGCGCGAGCTGAGATACGTGTATTCCTCGCGCGGGGTGAGGAAGATGGTTTCGATGGTCGCATCGAGTTTGCGGTTCATGAGCGCCATTTGGAATTCGAACTCGAAATCGGAAATCGCGCGCAGCCCACGGACGACGGCCACCGCGCTTTCGCGCTTGGCGAATTCCACGAGCAGGTCGTCGAAGCTGGCGACGCGGATGTTTCCCGCGCCGGCGATGCTTTCGCGGATGAGGGCCATGCGCTCGTCGGCGGTGAACATGCTTTTCTTTTGATCGTTGTACGCGACGGCGACGACGAGCTCGTCGAAGAGCCGGGCCGCCCGATGGATGACATCGAGATGGCCCGCCGTGATGGGGTCGAAGCTCCCAGGATAAATCGCGCGGCGCATGACAGCTCTGAGCGTGGGCTAAAAGGTGTGAATGAAAAGCCCCGAGCGCAGCTTGGGCTCGAACCAGGTGCTCTTCGGCGGCATGATCTGGCCGGCGTCGGCGATGGCCATGAGCTGCTCGACGGTCGTGGGATACATGGAGAAGGCGACGACGGCTTTTCCTGAATCGACTAGTTGCACGAGTTCGCTGGTGCCGCGGATTCCGCCGATGAAATCGACGCGTTTGCTGGTGCGCGGGTCGTCGATGCCGAGGAGCGGCGCGAGGAGATAATCCTGCAAAGCGGTCACGTCGAGCTGCGAGATCGGGTCTGCATCCGCCGCAGGTTTCCACGCGAGATCGTACCACGCGCCGTCGAGATACATGCGGATTTCGCTGGGCTTCGTCGGCGTGTCACTGCCGTTTGGGGTCAGCGAAAAGACCGCACCGATGGCGGCGAGGAGCGACTCTTTAGTATGGCCGTTGAGGTCGTGGACGGCGCGATTGTAGGGCAGGATTTTGAGCTGGCTGGCGGGAAAAAGGACGGCGAGGAACCAGTTGTATTCCTCGCAGCCGTTGTGCGCTGGATTCGCTTCGCGCCGTTCCTTGCCAACACGCGCCGCGCTGGCCGTCCGATGATGCCCGTCCGCGACATACGAGCACGGGACTTTTTTGAAAAGCTCCACATATTCCTGACCACCCGCGACACGCCAGACGGTGTGCTGGATTCCGTCCGGCGCGGTGAGGTCGTACAGCGGTGCGCTCTTTTGTGCTTCGACGACGAGAGCGTCGATTTTTGCGTCGTCGCGATAGGTCAGGAAAACGGGGCCGGTATCCGCGCTGAGCGTGCCAATGAGGCGCGTGCGATCGTCCTCTTTTTCGCGGCGCGTCTTCTCATGCTTTTTGATGATGTCCCGCTCGTAGTCCCCAATGTGGCAAACCGCCGCGAGGCCCGTCTGCACATGCGCGCCCATACGCTGCTGATACAGGTAAATGCACGGCTCGGTTTCGCGGATGAGCGCGCCGTCTTTTTGCAGCGCGCGGAAATTTTCGAGCGCCCTCGCATAGACCTGATCCGAATACGGATCGGTCTCCGGCGGCAGGTCGATTTCAGCGCGATCGACGTGCAGCAGGCTGTGCGGCTTGCCTGCGGCAAGTGCGGCGGATTCCTCGCGATTCACTACGTCATAGGGGACGCAGGCGACTTCGGAGACGAGCGCGGGAGCGGGCCGGAGCCCTTGGAAAGCCTTGATGCGGAGCATAGGCGGCAGAGGAAACGGGATTCGCCCCGGCGGCGCAAGCGATTCGTGGAAACAAAAACGGCGGCGGTTTTGAAGCCGCCGCCATTTTGTTGAATCTGATTCAGCCGAGTTAGTTCACGTAGGCAGCCTCGTTCGAGAGCAGAAGCGCCTGCACGTAGGTTTCCCATGCATCAAGCGGTTTGCGTTCGACGATTTTGCCTTCGTTTTGAATCGAACCCATCGTGTCGTTGCCACGATTCACATTCCGCTCGTAGCGCTCTTTCGCGAGCTTGGTTGACCGCTCGGCGAGGGCTTTGTTGGCCTCGACCATCTGAGGCTCCTGCCTCTTTTCTTCACCGAGAAATTTCAACGCGAGCTCGACTTCCGCAGTGCGTCCCGTCGCACGATCCGCTCCCTTCGGAGAACGCTGAAACAGGATTTTATAGATCGCATTGATCCGTGCTCCGGCGGTGTTTTCTGCCTTCAAAACGGTGGAGTGCGTCAAGACACTTCGGGCCACATCCGCCGCCATCGGGCTATTCATAAGGTAAAGTGCCTGCTGCGGTACGACCGTGGTTGTCCGCTTGCTATTCGGCATGTCAGGATCGCTAAAGTCGAAATGCGACATTAACTCCGGGACGTTTCCGCGATCAATGAAGCCATATACGCTGCGGCGATAGCTGTAAGGCTCGTCGGCAAGATTAACCGGCTGTCCGCCGACAGTGCGATCGAGTTTCCCGCTATAAACGAGCAGTGAGTCACGCATCGCCTCGAAGTCGAGGCGACGAACGTTGGCCCGCCAGAGGTAGCGATTTTCGGGATCGACCGTGGCGTGTGCGGGAACATTGTAACTGCTCTCCTGATACACTTTCGAGAGCATGATCAACTTGTGTAGCTTCTTAAACGACCAGCCCTGCTCCATGAAATAGCTGCTGAGATAGTCGAGCAATTCAGGATGCGTCGGAGCCTCCGACTGGGTACCTAGATCATCCGGCGTGCGCACAAACGCTTCGCCGAAATGGTGCAT
>JANLQB010000929.1:0-3790 GCA_031367565.1 Verrucomicrobiota bacterium | reverse complement strand
CCGAAAAAGCGGATCACCTTCACCGCGCACGATTCGTGGATGTTTGACCTCGCGATCACGGCGGACGGGCAGACGCTCATCAGCGCTGGTGGCGACGATCAGCTCATCTGGTGGCCGGCGGTGGCGGATGCGCCGGAGCCGATTCGGAAGGTGAAAGGGCATGAGGGATGGATTCGCGCGCTGGCGCTGAGTCCTGATGGGGCCTTGCTCGCGAGCGGGGGGAATGATCGCATCGTGCGGCTGTGGAATGTGAGCGACGGTGCGAAGGTGCGCGAATTTCCGGGAGCCGAGCGCGACATTTATAGCCTGCTCTTTCACCCGAATGGCCAATGGCTGCTCGCGGGCGATCTCGACGGGAAAATCCGCCAGCGGAATATCGCGGACGGCGCGCTCGTGCGGACGTTCGACGCGGCGGCGCTGCATGTGTATGAAGGTGGGCAGCAGGTCCACTACGGCGGCGTGCGCGCGATGGCGTTGAGCCCGGACGCGAAATGGCTCCTCGCGGGTGGCCTGCACAAGGGCTCGAACCCGCTCGGCAATGTGCAGGAGCCGACCGCGCTGCGTTTCGAGTGGGAGAGCGCGAAGATGGTGCGGCAGCATCTCACCGACACCGACAAAAACGAGCGCATCTGGGCGATGCACGATCACGCGCAAGGCTTCCTCATCGCGGCCATCGGCGGCCAAAAGGGCGCGCTGATTTTTTGGAACGAGGGCGAGGACAAACCGTTCCACACCTTCGCGCTGCCAAACACCGCGCGCGGCATGAGCGTGCATCCCGACGGCCTCCAAATCGCGACTACGCATCACGACTCGAAACTACGTCTGACCAAGCTGGCGGCGAAGGTGTAGGAAGGCGATTTCGGTGATGCGCGCCTTGACCTGAACCGGTGTGCCGTTAGCGTCGCGCCCTTTCTTTTCGCACGTCCTCATGGCCTCCAAATCGCAATCCACCACTCGCATTTCTCAATCGAAAAAGGCCTACGCCGCAGCCGGGGTGGATGTCGATCTTGGCAACCGCGTGAAGAGCGGAATCCATGGCCTCGTGAAGGGAACGCACGGCCCGGAAGTGCTCGGGAAAATCGGCGGATTCGGCGGGTTGTTTCGTCCGAATTTCAAAGGCATGAAGGACCCGGTGCTCGTCTCCAGCGTCGATGGGGTGGGGACGAAGCTGAAGATCGCCTTCGCGCTCGATCGGCATGACACGATGGGGCAGGACCTCGTAAATCATTGCGTAAATGACATCGCGGTGCTCGGCGCGAAGCCGCTGTTTTTTCTCGATTACATCGGTGCGGAAAAGCTGGAGCCGCAGGTGTTCGAGCAGTTGCTCAAGGGTTTCGCGAAAGCCTGCAAACAAGCGGGCTGCGCGCTGATTGGCGGCGAGACGGCGCAGATGCCGGGGATGTACAAACCCGGCGAATATGATTTGTGCGGCACCATCGTCGGCGTGGTGGATCGGCCGAAGATGATCGACGGCTCGAAGATCAAACCCGGCGACGTGATCATCGGCCTCGCCTCGAATGGCCTGCACACGAACGGCTACTCGCTCGCGCGGAAGGTTCTTTTTGAAAAGATGAAGCTGAAGCCGTCATCGAAGCTCGACGGCGTGACGGGGACGGTCGGCGACGAACTGCTGCGCACGCATCGCAATTACCAACCGCTCCTCGCGAGCCTGCCCGCGGGCATCGTGAAAGGTCTCGCGCACATCACCGGCGGCGGGCTCGTGGATAATCTCCCGCGCGTCCTGCCGAAGACGTGCGACGCGGTGATCGACACGCTGGCGTGGAAGACGCCCGCGATTTTTCAGCACATCGAGAAAGGCGGCAAAGTGGATCACGCCGAGATGTATCAGGTTTTCAATATGGGCATCGGCATGACGATCATCGTCGCGGAAAAGGACAGCGCGGAAGTGTTGCGACGGACGAAGGGAAAAGTGATCGGCGAAATCCAGCCGGGCACGGGCGTCGTCTCGCTGGAATTCTGAGCGGCGGGGACGGGAGGCTTTTGACGGATAAACGCGCCGCGATCGTCGCCATCGCTGCGCTGGCCTTTGCTGGCGGGTTGGCGTGCGCGTGGGATTTGGCGCTGATCTGGGATGGCGGGGCGCAGTTTTGCTACACGCTTTTTCACGGTCGTGGCTACGCGTACGCGGCACGGTTTTTCAGCGCGATCTTGTGGACGCCGGTGATCTGGGCGGCACATTTTACGAATGATCTCGCGATCCTGCGCGCGCTCTACGGGCTGCCGCTCTGCCTCACGCCCGCCGTGAGCGCGGCGCTTTCGTGGTGGATGGTGGCGCGCTCGCGGCCCGCGCTTTTCCCGTGGGCGCTGATGGGAATCTGCGCGGCTTCGGCGCCGGTGCAGACTTTCATGATCAATGAGAGCATCTTTCAATTGAACGTGTTCTGGCCGGTGTTTCTCGGTCTGCTCGTGCCTTTGAATTTCGCGCGCCGGTGCGTGATCGCGGGACTGCTCGTGTTCCAGTTTTCGCATCCGCAAGGGCTGCTGCTACTCGGCGGCGCGACGCTTGCGCTCGCGGCGTTGCGGGAAGATCCGATGTCTCGGCGACGGGCGTTGTTCATGGCGGTGGCGACGGCGCTCTGCCTCGTTCGCGTGCTCGCTTTTCCCGATCCCGAAGCGGCGCAGCAGGCGAGCATCGGGAAAGCGTGGGCGCTCTTTCAGCAGGGAGTTTTGGGCTGGCCGCTCGCAGGGTGGGTTTGCGTCGTGGCGGCGGCGTGGACGCGTTCGGATCAGTGGTCGAAGCGGCTGCTTTGGCTCGCGGCGGCGCTGTGGATTTGGTGGGCGATCGAACCGGCGCGCTGGGTGAAAGCGATGGATGCGCGGCGGTTCGTGATCGTGCTCGCGGCACCGTTTTTCTTTGGCGCATGGCGTTCGCTGCGCGTGGCGAATTCGCCGGGAATGCCGCGTCGAGCGATGGGCGTCGCGCTCCTTTTCGCCTGCACCCTTTCGCTGCAAGCGAACGGCTGGCGTGGGCTGATGGCGCGAGTCATCGCGCAGGTGGAGGCCGATCCGCGGCGCGTGATTCCGGTGGAAGACTTCGCGTGGACGCGCGGCGGGCCGGCGGATCATTGGGGACTCGGCCCACAGGTGATCGCCAAGCTCGGCGGGCGAAAACTCGTACTCGGCGAAAAAGCGCGCGAGGCGTTGCGGCGCGATCCGCCAATGGTGGAGATGGGCTACGATGCGTGGGTCTTGCCGGAACCGGGCGCGCTCGGCTGGTTCGATTTTCGCGAGACAGTGCGCTAGCCCACGTGGCGTTAGGACATAGGCGCCATGACTAACCTTCGTAAAAGCCAAAGGGAAATCCACTGCCCGGCCTGCCCGTGAAGGGCCATTTGCCACTTGACACCAAGACTAGTTTTCTAGTGCCCTAGTCCGTCGGTAAGCGTGGCGTTCATCACGGCTGCGCAGCCGTCTCAAAACAACAAACAAACCCAGTAGTTCCCGAGCGAAGTTACCCATTGATATGAAAAAGCTATTCACCCTCGCCACCCTCAGCGCAGTCGCACTTGCACTCCCGGTTAGTGTTTTCGCAGCACCGAAAAAAGAAGCTACCGCAGCAGCTCCAGCCGCTGAAATGAAGAAGGCCGCGGAAAAACCAGCCGCGGCTGCTGCCGACGCCGTCAAGGCAGCGCGCCCACTTCCGATGCACACCCGCGCGGATGCCATTGATGCTGCGGCAAAAACTTTCACGATGACCCGCAAAGACGGAGTCGCCGTGAAGCATGTCGTGACGGAGACGACTGAAATCACGAAGGACAAAGCGCCCGCA
>JANLQB010000799.1:0-9818 GCA_031367565.1 Verrucomicrobiota bacterium | reverse complement strand
AGCAACTGTGTTGAAGGCAAGGAGTATTATGAATTAAGCAGGAGAGGATGTTTTATTTTTTTGCGAAGCACACTCGAGGGATGTGAGTAGTTTGAATTGGGGATCTTTGAGCGCCCGATTAAGAGCCGTCAGGAGTTTTCTGGCCGTGGCGATCAAAGCGACTTTGAAGGGTTTTCCGTTGGCGCGCAGACGTTGGTAGAAGGGTTTGAGGATGGGGTTGAAGCGGATGGCATTGAAGGCCGCCATATACAGGGCGGTGCGCACGGAAGCCCGCCCACCGGCGATGTGACGTTGGCCGCGCCTGGGGCCGCTGTCGTGGTTGTAGGGAGCGAGGCCGGCAAGGGCCGCAATGGAGTTATCCTCGAGGTTTCCCAACTCAGGGAGATGGCCGAGGAGGACGGCGGCGGTGCCTGGGCCGACTCCTTGGAAGGAGTTTAACCGCACGGCGGCCTCGTTCAATTTCGGATCGCTGGCAATGAGGGTGGAAATGGTTTTAATGACTTTTTTGAGTTCTTTCTTGAGGTGGACGATGGATTTGGCGAGGTGAGCGACCAAGGCTTTGGGCAGGCCCGGCATTTGGCGGCAGAGCTCGGCGTTGAGCACGAGTTGGAGCTGTTGGCGCCGAGTGACCCAGGCGGCTACCTGGGCCTGGACGGGTTCTGGAGGAGGAGTCGGCGGTGGATTGATCGCTTGGCCGAAAGCCGAGAGCACTTGGGCGTCGATCTTGTCGGTCTTCGCGAGGCGGCCCGAAGCGCGGGCAAAATCGCGGACTTGGCGGGGATTGACGACGCTGAGGAGAATTCCGGCTTCATGGAGCGCCGAGACGATGGGGCGTTCCCAGCCTCCCGTCGCCTCGCAAATGACGTGGATGCGGCCAGGAATGGCGAGCAACCGGGCGAGCAGTTTTTTACAACTTTGCGGATCGTAGCTCAGATGGAGGGCGGAGCCGCAGAGATCGAAATCGAGGGATTTTTTGGCGATATCGAGACCGATACGGATAAGGGGAATGGACATGGTGATGGGTAAGGAAGACTCAATCTTGTGGATACGAGCTCAAGGCTCAGGCAACTGTTCGAGTTTGGCTTCCCAAAGTGGCCGGGGTGATCGAGCTAGGGGACGGACTCAAAGGTCCATGAGGAGAGGACGATCTATCCCCGGCCAGCTCTGCGACAGTTGCAACCTGTCGCAGAGCTTCGGGTAGCTGGTCAGGGCGAGATTCTCGTGAATCCAGACTGCCGGGCTAGCAAATTAAACATACAAGAGGAGGGGGTTTGGGGGACCCCGCGCGCGAGCACCGCGGGTGGTGCCAAAGGCTGAAATCCTGTGGCAAATTCAATCTGCGGCCACGTCTCGGTGACTCCGAATGAGCCGCTCGTGGGTAAATAACGCGCCGGGAGGTCTTTCTGGTTAGGAACATTTTTTCCGTAGATTCACGGGTGCGTTCGACGAAGCTCTCCTTCATCATCCGGCCGCATTACTTTGAACCGCCGAGCTTCCACTCTCCTGACCATCGCCACCACCGCCGCAGTCACCGCTGCGGTTACAGCCTTCGCGCGCAACTTCATCAGCGGCGAAAAGAAGATTAAACGCCGAGTGGCACAACGCTACGGCATTTCTGATCCGCAATTTGAGCGTTCGATGGGGCAGCTCCTCGGGCCGCCGATCCTCGATGGCAATCTGGTGACACCGCTGCGCAATGGCGCGGAAATTTTTCCGGCTATACTTGCGGGCATCGAAAGTGCCCGCTGGACCATTACCTTCGAGACGTTCATTTACTGGTCGGGCAGCATCGCGAAGAAGGTTGCCACCGCGCTGATGGCGGCGGCGCGTCGGGGTGTGAAAGTGCATGTGGTGATGGACGGCATCGGCTGCAATTGCGTGTCGAGCAGCGTGCCCAAAGAGATGCGGGATGCGGGCGTGGAATTGGAAATTTACCACTTCAGCAACTTCGCCCGCGTGAACCACCGCACGCATCGCAAGCTGCTCGTGATCGACGGCGCAGTCGGCTTCACCGGCGGGGTCGGCATCGCCGATGAGTGGGACGGCAACGCGGCCGGGCCGGACGAATGGCGCGACTCACATTACCGCGTCGAAGGGCCTGTGGTCGCCCAAATGCAGGCGGCCTTCCTCGACAACTGGATGAAGACGCGCGCCGTCGTCCTGCACGGCGAGGAATACTTCCCCGCGTTGAAATCCGCCGGACCGCATCGTTGCCAGATGTTCAAAAGCTCGCCGATGGAAGGCAGCGAAAGCGCCCGGCTGATGTATCTGCTCTCGATCACCGCGGCAGAGCGGAGCCTCAAGGTCGGTAACGCTTACTTCGTCCCCGACGATCTCACCACGGAAACAATAATCGACGCCGTGAAGCGTGGCGTGGCCGTTGAGGTCCTCGTGCCGGGTAAGAAGATGGATTCCGCGATTGTGCGCGGTGCATCACGGCATCGGTGGGGCGCGCTGCTCGAGTGCGGAGTGCGCATCTTTGAGTTCGAGCCGACGATGTATCACTGCAAGACGATGATCATCGACGGGCTGTGGACCTCGGTCGGCTCAGCCAATTTCGACAATCGCTCCTTCCGCATCAATGACGAGGCCAACCTCAACATCATGGATCAGGATTTCGCAGTGGAGGAGACGCGCGCGTTTGATCAGGATCTCACGCGCGCCCGGGAAGTGACTCACGCGGAATGGCTCGCCCGTCCCGCTTGGCAGCGGGCGACTGACGCTAGTGCGGCGCTCTTCCGCTCACAGCTCTAAACTTCGTTATGATGGACACGCCCGATTCTTCAAAAATCCTTGATGTTATCATCGTCGGCGGTGGCGCTGCCGGCCTGAGCGCGGCGCTCGTGCTGGGGCGCTGCCTGCGGCGCGTGCTGGTTTGCGACGCGGGGAATCCACGCAACGCTCCCGCGCGAATCTTCAATGGCTACCTCTCCCGCGATGGCTCTACGCCGGGCGAGTTTTTGCAGATTTCGCGGGAACAGCTTCGCCGCTACGACACTGTAGAGTTGCGCACGGTGAGAGTGGAACACGCCGAGGGCGGCGACCGGCGCTTTACCGTGACCCTTGAAACCGGAGAGCGCATCGCTGCGCGGCTGCTCCTCATCGCGACAGGACTAGTGGATGAACTGCCACAGATCGAGGGTTTAAAACAATTCTACGGCAAGACCGCGCACAACTGCCCCTATTGCGACGGCTGGGAGCATCGCGGCGAACCCGTCGCCGTCGTCGGCGGCTCGCAGGACGCGGCAGATCTCGCCATTGAGATGCTGCTCTGGAGCAAGGATGTGGTGCTCTGCGCCAATGGCCCGCTCGATTGCGACGCCAAGGCGCGCACCCAGATGGCCCGCTGCGGAGTGCGGATCATCGAGACGCCGATCGCTCGCCTCGAAGGAACTGGCGATGTGCTCGAAAACGTGAGGTTCACTGACGAAACGACGCTCCCGCGCACTGTTCTCTTTTTCTCCCCAGGGCAACACCAGCGCTCGCCGCTCGCCGAGCAGCTCGGCTGCAAGTTTTGCGACGAAGACGGTTGCATCCATTGCGATGAAACCGCGGCCACCGGCATCCCCGGCCTCTACGCCGCTGGGAACGCCAGCCGCGGCGTGCAACTCGTTATCGCTGCCGCTGCGGAAGGCACCCTCGCAGCCGTGGCGATGAACAACGCTCTCGTCGAAGCTGACGCTGAAAGCGGCGAACTTGCTTCGAGCTGAATTTCGCTACTGGCAATAAGCAACAGGCCCACAGGCTGGAACCTGTGGGCCTGGGAGATGGATAGTAAAGTGGTTATTTCCCGTCGTGATCTGAATCCCCGGGAATGGCGCGCTCCACACGGTCCCACGCCGCACGCGTCGCGTGCTTGGCCTTATCCCACCCAACGCGAGATTTGCCTTTTGCAGATTCATAGCTCTGCCGAATGTCGGTTTCGACTTCGTCGAATTTTTTGCCCGCGGCACCGTGTTTGGCATAGCTCTGGTAGCCGGTTTGGTAAGCCGGGCTGTATTCCGAGTATTCCGTTCCGGCCTCATAGTAAGGTTGGTTGCGATGATTTTTCTCCCAGTAGGCGTCTTCGGCGGTGGGATCGACCATTTCGGCAACGCCTTTGCCGGCGAGACCGCCGGCAACTGCACCGATCACTGCGCCTACCGCCATGCCTACAGGACCGCCCACTGCACCGATCGCAGCGCCGGTAGCGCCACCGCCCGCTGCACCCAAGCCCGTACCCACGGGATGAGCGCCTGGTTCGCCGGTAATAGGGTCAGGATTAATGTCGCGAGAAGAGTCTTTAGGTGAGTTCATAACCCGAGATCGTCGTGCGGTGCGTATGCGGCTTGGTGAATCGTCAGAAAAAAACGCAATTCCGAGTAGTGTGCGAGGGCGTGTTCACACTAATAGACACCTTGGTAAAAAGCTGAAAAAGTGGGGAATGGAACTCACACAGGAACAGTATGAACAGATCGCGGAATGCCTTCCCAAGCAGCGGGGAAACGTGAAGAACGAAAACCTGCAAGTGCTCAACGCGATCTTGTACGTGGCCGAGCAAGGGTGCAAATGGAGGGGGTTGCCCTCGCACTTTGGGAAATGGCACACCGTCTATACGAGGATGAATCGGTGGAGTAAAAGCGGGGTCATCCAAAGAGTGTTTTAGGAACTGCAACGTGCTCAGATTGTGAGAATTAAAGTGGAGGCAGTGTCGCTCGACAGCACGATTATCAAGGTCCATCCGGATGGGACCGGTGCCTTAAAAAAACGGGCCGCAAGCCATCGGGAAGTGCCGCGCAGGATGGAGCACCAAGATTCATCTGGTGGCCGCGAATGCTTCTTGCGCGCTAACCTTCTCCTTGTCGCCTGGGCAGGATGGGGATGGTCCCAGAGGGCGTGAACTTTTGCGTGCCTGGAAAAACCGGACTCCGTCTGCCATCTCATCATGGACCGCGCAGATGAAGGTGATGAAACCCGGCAACTGGCTCTGGACCTTGGGATGAACCCCGTCGTGCCCCCAAAATCCAACCGTCTTATTCCTTGGGACTACGACAAGACTCTCTATAAAAAGCGCAATGAAGTGGAACGGTTATTTCGTCGTCTCAAGGGCTTCCGTAGAATCTTTTCTCGCTTCGAGAAGCTGGACGTCATGCTGACCGGTTTCATCCATTTCGTTCTTATCGCCGAAGCACTCAGATAGTGTGAACACGCCCCTAGGAAATTGCTTGCGCGCCCGCCACGCCGTGGACAGTCAGACCGGGGATCGGCGTCGGGGAGGGAGGGGGTATGGGGGTCGGGGGGAGCGAGGGGCGGAGGAAGGTTGAATTATGAAGGAAGAAGGATGAATGGGGCGGCCAACGCGGAAAAAGGAAGGAAATTTCCGGCTCATCTCGGGTTCTCCGTGGGCGGCGTGGCTAGTTTTATATATGACCTGTCCCTTAGTTTGCTTATTGGATTTCATCGCGGGAAGGCTTTCGCGAAAACTCAAGGAGTCGCGGGCGTGGCGAGCACGCGGTAGAAGCGCTGTGGCACGCCGGGATCGGGGGTAAAGGTGAAGGTCGTGATGAAGCTCGGCCACTGGCTCGCGGGCTCGACGGGGGCCCACGTCACGAGGTCCGGTGTCCATTGCACGGTATACTTCCAGTAGTAGCCGTAGCTCGGCCACGTCATTGTCATCGAGCCGTTCGCGTTCACGGTGGTCTTCACATTCCTGGCTTCCAGGACAAAGGGTTGCGGGAGCGTGGTGATCTGCGCGCTGGTCGGGTAGCCCCAGTTCCCGGCGGCGTCGCGCGCCTGCACGGTGACGGCGAAACTCGTGCTCGGACGCAGGCCGGTGAGCACGGTTTGCAGCGTGTTGCCGGGGACATCGACGCTCACGATTTGATCGAGTGGGTACCCGCCGTAATGGAAGCGCGAGCGCGGCTGGCGATGCGCGGCGGTGACGCGGTAAAGCGTGATGCCGTAGTTGTCGGTCGCTGCGCCCCACGTCACGCGGCAGCTATCGCCGGTGACTTGATCAACGACGAGATTTGGCGCGGCGCTGGGTGGGATGAGGTCGGTGAATTGCGGATAAACGTGCAGCGGATAATTCTGTGTGAGGTTGCCCGCCACACTCGTCGCGGTGACGGAAAAAACCACGTCGCCGGTTTGCCCCACCGTCGGCGTCCAGGTGAAGTAACCGCTGCTCGCGGTCGCGTTGTGCCACACCGCACCGCCCGGCATCGCTGTGCCAGTCAGGGCTGGGAGGGGATTGCCGTAGGCGCTGAAAGTATTGCTGATGAAAGGTTCCGTTTCGATCGCCCAGCGACCCGCCGGAAATCCGGGGCCGGTCGCGCTCACGCCGATGCTCGGTGTGCAGAGCACCGTCACGCCCACGAGCATGTACGGCGACGTGTTTCCCGCCGCATCGCGCGAGGCGATGTAGTAGGTCTTGCTGGAGCAAAGCGGCAGCGTCGGCGTGTGCCACGACGTGCCCGTGGTGGTGCCGACTTGTGAGTAATAAATCCTGCGGCCATA
Organism: Verrucomicrobiota bacterium; assembly: GCA_031367565.1. Classification (GTDB taxonomy): domain Bacteria; phylum Verrucomicrobiota; class Verrucomicrobiia; order Chthoniobacterales; family Chthoniobacteraceae; genus JANLQB01. The sequence goes on along the minus strand of JANLQB010000799.1, from coordinate 3,323 downwards.
GCGCCACGCGAGCACGCGGCGCTCGAAAATTCCGTAGCTCGTCACGCCGATATTGTCCGAGCCCGCCGTCCACGAAAGGTCGGCGCTGGTCGTGGTGAGGTTGAAGACGACGGGATTCGTCGGTGCGGTCGGCGGCGTGATGTCGGGCGCGACGGCGAGGACGCTGAAAGTAATCATCTGCTCCGCAAAACCCGCGCTGTTCGTGGCGCGGACGACGGCAGTCTGCGCGCAGACTTGCGCGAGCGCGGGCGTCCACGAAATCACGCCGGTCGTTGCGCCGACCGTCATGCCGGCAGGCGCGTGGACGAGCGAGAAAGTGGGGCGCGGCTTGCCGCTGGCGGCGACCGCGTAGCTCCACGCGACTCCCTGCACGACGGTCGTTCCCGTGGCGTTCGAGGTAATGACCGGCGGCTGCGTGCTCGTCGCGCGCGAGTCGAAGGTTTCGATGTTTGCGGAATTCCCACCGATCAGGTAGAGATAACCGTCCGTGCCTTTCAGCACGATCGCGGCGGACTCGTCGTAGTTCGTCACGCCGATTTTCGCGACGGTGTTCAGCACGGGATCGAACGCCCAAATTTCCAATCCCTTCACGAGATACACGAGCCCGTCCGCGCCGAGTGCTGCGCGCGTCGGGGCGATGGGCGCGGTGCCGAGTTGCGTCCACGCATTTCCCGAAATGCTGTAGGCCCACACCGCCGTCCCCGCGAAGCCGATGATGCGGTCGCCGCCGTCGAAACTCATGCACGCGAGCGCGACGCCAGGGGCGGGGAGCGTGGCCCACGCGCCGTTGCCGCTCGCGCCGGAGGTGTAGCTGTAAAGCGTGGACGCGTTCGCGAGGATGTAGATGCGACGGAGATTGTCGCTCGTCGTCGGGCCGGAAGTAGTCGCTGCGGGCATCGCGGGCACGCCGCCGCCGAAGGTGTTCGGCAGCGCGAAAGTCATGCCGCTTGCCGACGTCCCGCCGCCGCTTTCGTAGCCGCCGAAAATCACGATGCGCCCGCGGCTGTCCACACCCGCACCGGCGGGGATGATCGGGCCATTGTCGAAATCCCCGCGCAAAACAAAGTCAGCGCCGGGCGTGAGATAATCCCAAGTCGTCGCCAGCGTGCCGAGATCGGTGGGCGTGCCGAAGAAATACATCGTCCCGTTTTTCACCGCCGCGACGGTCGCGTAGCTGGAGACTCCGGCAGGCGTGGCGAGCACGGTCGCGAGTTGGAAGGCCGCGCCGTTATTCGACACGCTCACGCTTGCCGTGCGTTCGCTGCTGAGCACGCCATGCGGATCGGTCGCGCGCACACGCACCGTGCGCGTGCCCGTGCTGGTGAAAGTGTGCGCGATCACCGTGTTCGTCACCGCGTTCACCGTCTGCACGTTGGTCCCGTCGCCATCCCAATCCACCGCGAACGCAAACCCATCGCCGACCGCACTCGGGTAGCTGCTCGTCGCCGTTACGGTGAGACTCACCGGCGTCCCCGCCGTGGTCGATGTCGGCAGGCCCGCGATGGTCAGCGTCGGCGTCGTTTGGAAGCCGAGGACGAAAGTCCCGATCACGCCACCCGCGTGTTTGTTCCCCGCGAGATCGCTCACCTGATTCGCCGCGACGCGCACTTCGTACGTGCCGTTATCCTCCGGCCCCCACGTCCCGCCCGGCCCCGCGATGGCAAAGCCCGCGTTCACTTTCTGGCTGTCCAAAGTCGTCCAAGTATTCGCCGCCGCCTGCCCGACGTAGCCATTCGGCCCGGTGAGATACACGGCTCCGAAAGCGTGCGCCGTCGCCGTCACCACTTTCTCATCATCCCAAAAAATCGCCGACACCTGCACCGTCGTCTGCCCCGCGTAAAACGGCAGCGCCACCGTCGCCACCGCGACCGGCGCGAACGTGTCCGGCCCGGAAAACCGCTCCAGCAAAAAGGCGTGCTGCTGTCCGCCGATCGTCCCGAAGCCCACGATGTCGCCGCTGTTGTTGATGTCGCGCGCCTCCTCCAGCGCCCATCCCGAATTGTTCGGGATGAGATCGTTCAAATCGCGAATGCCGCTTCCCGCGAGCCACAGCGTCGCGCGCTGTTTCCCCGTCGCCACGATGTCCGCCGTGCCCACCGCATCGCCCGCGTCATTCATGCCCCACGCCCGCGCATCGTCGCCGCCGGGCAGCAGGCCGAGATCGGTCATGCCCGTGCCGTCGTTGAAAATGAACGCGTGGACTTCGTTGTTCGCGGCCGTGGAAAAGCCGACGACCTGCCCGCCCGCATTGATCGCCGTCGCCGTCGAATCGTTCGCGCCCAGCGTTCCCAGCGACACGAGCGCGCCGCCCGCATCCGTTCGGAAAGCGCGCGTGCCGCCGTAAATCCAGCCGCTCACACCGACCACGCGGCCCGCATCATTGAGGTCGTACGCCGCCGTATTCGACGGCACCGGCGTGCCCGCGAGCATCGGCAAAGCGGTGAGCGCACCGCCGCTCGCCGTGAATCCAAAATTCGCCCCGCCACTCGTCGTCGCCCCCGCGAGCACCCCGCCCGCATTCACCGCCTCGACATGCACCGCATCCCCCGCGACGAGCGAACCGATGTCCGTGAGCGTCCCATTTTCCCAAACAAATCCGCGCGGCACACCGCCCGCATCCTGCGAGTAACCGTACACCTTTCCATCGAACCCCACGGCCAGCGCGCGATTGTCCGCGCCGCCGAAGGAACCCAGATTGGTCATCCCCAACCCATCGCGCCAAACCCACGCGCGAGCCGCCGTTTCCGAAGTCTGCGAGTACCCCGCGATCACGCCACTCTCGCTAATCGCCGTGGCATAAGTCGGCGCACCCGCGAGCGGGCCGAGGTCGGTGATTTGATAAGTCTGCGCGCGGACTGAAAGTGCGAGGGCTGAAAGCATCGCCGCCGACGCGACGAGGGAACGGAGGTGAGTTTTCATGGCATGGAAAAATGTAACGAATTGGATACAAAACTATACCTGAAAACTGGCCCGACAAGAGCCCTTTCGGATTGTGAACGCATTGTTATGGTCCCGCGCCGGGTAGTTTCGGCTCCGCTTTACATCGTCCGAAATGACCGTGTACGAGTCTGTTCCCCATCTCATGCGACCGCCCGTTCTCCCATTGTTTTTCATCCTCGCCGTGGTCCTCCACGCAGTGGAGCCGGCCGGTGCTTTCCGACCCTGGAGTGCGGTGGAAAAATTCGATCTCGAGAAACTCGCGCACGGCAAAATCGCGACGGAGTGCAATGGCTCGATTGAGATGCAACGGATTTCTGGACCAGCATTTGGTTAGTGGATGGAGTTAATGAGGGCCTCGAAAGAGGCGGGGGTTTGGTATCCGA
>JANLQB010000792.1:0-9295 GCA_031367565.1 Verrucomicrobiota bacterium | reverse complement strand
CGATGTTCCCGCATCGCTTGATTTGTGCCGCCAAGCACTCAACGAAGCCGAAGAAATGTTTGTGAGCATCGGAGATTACGGCTTAACAATGCGTGATCGCTCAAGCGGTGCCCACATTGAGATGATTCGTGAGGAGCTTTCGGCTTTTTCCGAACTAGCGGAGCTTTAGGCTAAGAGCGATCGCATCCACCGCTTTCTCCCGCGCTTTGATGTTAAGCGGTCGTCCACTGCGCGGAGTGAAGTGTTTGCGAAGCTGGATTGTTTTGGCGTCGAATTCCCATAACCCCACGTTCAAGTCGCGGAAGGTGGAGAGAAACGCTACAGCATTGCGCGCAGTATCCGGGGGTAAAACCAGTAAAGCCCGATTTGCAAAGAAACGGTAGCGAGCGGCTTGCATCAGCCCCTTCCGCCAATCTTTGATCTTTGTCTCAATCGCTGTGAGCCTGAGCCTGTTTCTCAAAGCGATAGCAGTAAACTCTTCGTTGGATTTAACGTGTGTCCATGCCATGAAAAGCAGGTCGGCACGGCCAAAACCATCAAGAGCGAATTCTCTCCCCGTTGCGAATTTCTGCCGCTTGTTTGCTGTCCTCAATTCGCTGTTAAAATACATCTTTTCAAAACGCGCAAGGAAGTTGGATTCGCCACGTTTGGATGATGTGGCGAGAGGCAGATTGCGCCGCGTGTCGTGGCAACCGAATTTGATGAAGCGATGTTTTTTGGCCGAGGGCATCGAAAGAAAAATTGAGACGAAGTGAAAGCCAGTAGGGCTATCAGTCGCCTCCGTCCAGCACGCACTTTTTGATCATTCCCGATTATCCCGCGACTGCGTCCTCGGGATCGACATAGTCCATCCCATGCGCATCGGCCACGGCGCGGCAGGTGATTTTGCCGTCCATCACGTTCAGCCCGCCGAGCAGATTTGGATCGCGCTGGAAGGCTCCGGGGATGCCGTGATCGGCCAGCAGTTCGATGTAGCGATAGGTTACGTTCGTGAGCGCTTGCGTGGCGGTGCGCGAGTAGGCGGCGGGCATATTTGCGACGCAGTAGTGCGTCACTTCCTCCTCCACATAGATCGGGTCGAGATGCGTGGTCGGGCGCGAAGTCTCCACGCAGCCGCCCTGGTCGATCGCGATATCGACGAGCACGCTGCCGGGCTTCATCACGCCCAGCATGTCGCGCGTGATCAGCTTCGGCGCTTTCGCTCCGGGCACGAGCACTGCGCCGACGAGCAGATCGACGGTGGGCAGCAGCTCGAGCAAATGCGCCGGGCTGGAGTAAAATGTGTGCGCGGTGTGCATCGTCATGTCGAGGAAACGCATCCGCTCGACATCGACTTCGAGGATCGTCACATCCGCGCCGAGGCCCGTCGCCATGCGCGCGGCATTCACGCCCGCCGTGCCGCCGCCGATCACCACCACGCGGCCCGGCAGCACGCCCGGCACGCCGCCGAGCAGCACGCCTTTTCCGCCGAAATGTTTCGCGAGATAGTGCGCGCCGACCACGATCGACATGCGCCCCGCGATCTCGCTCATCGGCTCCAGCAGCGGCAGGCGGCGATTCACCTCCACGGTTTCATAAGCGATGCCCGTCACCTTCGACGCGAGCAGCGCCTCCGTCAGCGGCCGGCTCGCTGCGAGATGCAGATAGGTGAAAAGGATCTGCCCCGGCTTGATCATCGCGAACTCTGTCGGCAGCGGCTCCTTCACTTTTACGATCATGCCCGCCTGCTCGAAAACATCCGCGTTTCCCGCCAGGACCTCGGCCCCGGCGGCGCGGTATTCCTCATCCGGGTAACCGGAGCCCACGCCCGCGCCGGCCGTCACGAGCACGCGATGCCCGCGCTTGATGAGTTGATACGCTGCCGACGGGAGAAGCCCGACACGGTTTTCCTGCTGCTTAATTTCCTTCGGGATTCCGATGATCATAGGGTTTGTCTTGTTTGAAAAAGGGGGCGCGATCAGTTCCGCGAAGGATCCTCCGGCGCTTCCGCCGCGAGTCGGAACCACGGCCCGAACTCGCTCGTCATCTCGCGCCAAATTGTCGCCGAGCGGGCGATGCGCAGGCTCTCCTTCTTCGGACGCGAGACCAGCCACGCATGCTGCGCCATCTCCGCCTCGAGTTGCCCCTTGCTCCATCCCGCATAGCCGATGAAGGCACGCACGATCGCGTTCTTCGACGCCAGCGCCTGCTGCGCTTCGTCGAACAGCAGGTGATGCTGGCACTCCATTTTCCCGCCCAGCGCATCGAAGCGAAACGCCGCAAAAATAATCTGATCCGTCGCCACCGGCCCGCCGATGAGCACGGGGATTTTGCCGAGATCTCCGAGATCCTGATCCGGCAAAACGTCGGCCACGGTGCGCCCGGCGGGCCGGTTCAGCACGAGCCCAAACGCGCCTTCTTCGGGATCGTTCGAGGAGAGAAAGAGCACCGTCTTGCAGAAATTCGGATCGAGCAGACTCGGGTGGGCAACCAGCAACGAGCCTGCAAGGCTGAGTGAGGAGGAGCCGAATTCGCGCACACCATGACGTTAAAAGGGGCGCGCGAAATCGCAAGCCTGTCGCGCTTTAGGATATTTTGCGATGGAAACGACCGCGTTCTCGGCAGACGGTGCCGTTCACATGATGCCCAATGATTTAAAAGACCGTCTCGCCGTCCTTGAGGCGTACGACATCATGGATTCGCCCCCGGAGCAGATGTTCGACGACATCACCCGGCTGGCTAGTTACATCTGCGCCACCCCGATCGCCCTCATCACTTTGCTCGATGCTTCCCGGCAGTGGTTCAAATCGAAAGTAGGTCTCCAGCCAGACAGCACCCCGATCGAACAGGCTTTTTGCGCACACGCCATTGCCCAGAAAGACGTGCTCATCGTGCCGGACGCCTCGCTCGACGCCCGCTTTTCTGAAAATCCTCTCGTCACCAGCGACCCGAACATCCGGTTCTACGCAGGCGCCCAACTCGTCACCCCCGACGGCGTCGCGCTCGGAACCCTTTGCGCGATCGACCACGTCCCGCGCGATCTTTGGCCTGAGCAGATCAGTGCTCTGCAGGCGCTGGCACGGCAGGTCGTCCATATGCTGGAACTCCGCAAAGCCATCTCCGACCTCAAAGCAGCCCGCGCCGCAAAGGAGGATGCCGAGCGAAAGGTCGGGATGCTGGAGTCAATGATTCCCCTCTGCTCATGGTGTCGCAAGATCCGCTGCGACGACGATTCATGGCAGACGATTGAAACCTATATCGAAAGGAATTCGACCTCCCGCGTGACCCACGGGATCTGCCCCACGTGCGTTGAAGTCGCGATGAGCAATCCAGCGTAACTTTCCTTTGTCCAAAACTTGGACGTTTGCGCGAAGATGGTCAGAACCCGCTATTACACCGAGCATGACGGCGGTCGCCGTTGAGCGGAGTCGTAGGCTCGCGACTCTTCCGTTGAGAGTCGCTGCGGAAGGTCGGAGTTATCGTGGGTGCCGCGTTCCCAACGGTGGTGGGGCGTGGCGAAGTAGAACTGCACCGCGCTGGCCGCTTCGATCTGCGCGTAGCCGCTCTTGCGCTCGACCAGCGTGAGGATGCAGTCGCGGCTTTCCCCAAGGCTCTGGCCTCGCTCCCCCGGACCCTCCTGTCGCACTTCCTTGGTGAATTCGCCGCTTTGAACGAGCGAAGTGGCTGCGCTTCCGAGTTGAAGGTTGAGTGTCGCGCGTTCCGCATTACTCTCCGCTCCGCGTCGCGAAAGGCGGCCGTTCCGTGAACATTCCAGACCCCACTTTCAACTCGCAAATCTCCGACCCACTCCGCATCGCCGGTCGCGAATTCCGTTCGCGGCTGCTGCTGGGCACGGGGAAGTTTTCCTCCAATGCCGGCATGGCTGCAGCGCTCGAAGCCAGCGGCACCGAGATCGTGACCGTGGCGCTGCGGCGGGCGGACCTTTCGGGGAAGGGTGATCGGTTTGCCAACATCCTCGATTTTATCGACCCGAAAAAATATCTGCTGCTGCCGAATACGAGCGGGGCGATGAACGCGGAGGAGGCGGTGCGGCTCGCGCGGCTCGCGCGGGCGGCGGGGATTTCGGACTGGGTGAAGCTCGAAATCCATCCCGACCCGCGTTATCTGCTGCCCGATCCGATCGAGACGTTGAAGGCGACGGAGATCCTCGTGAAAGAAGGCTTCACCGTGCTGCCTTACATCAATGCCGACCCGGTGCTGGCGCGACGGCTCGAAGACGCGGGCGCGGCGACGGTGATGCCGCTCGGCTCGCCGATCGGGAGCAATCGCGGCATCGAAACGCGCGCGATGATCGAGATCATCCTCGAACAATGCAGCGTGCCCGTGATCGTGGATGCCGGACTCGGCACGCCGAGCCAAGCGGCGGAGGCGCTCGAAATGGGCGCGTCGGCGGTGCTGGTGAATACGGCCATCGCCATCGCGTCCGATCCCGAGCGGATGGCGCGGGCTTTCCGCATGGGCATCGAGGCCGGGCGCGAGGCGTTTCTCGTCGGCCTCAGCACGCCGGGCCAAGTCGCCGTCCCCACGAGCCCGCTCACGTCCTTTCTTCACCCCGATTCTTCCGCTGCTTGAAAACGCTCCTCTGCTGTCTCGCCCTCGCCCTTGCACCGATCGCCGCGCGCGCCGCGGAGGAGGCCACGCCGGAGGCCGTCGCCAAACGCCAGATCGAGGCGATGCGTTCGCTCAATTGGGAACTCGTCGCGCGCTACACGCACCCGAAGGCGCTGGAGCAAATGCAGTCGCTTTTCATCCCCGTCGTCATCGCCGGGTCCACGGCGAAAGATAACCCGGCAGCGCAGGAGATGATGAGAGTCGTCTTCGCGGGCAAATCCGCCGACGAACTTTCCAGCATGTCGCCGAGTTCGTTTTTCCAAATCGTGATGAAAGGCATCTCCGGCGCGACGCCCGATTTCAAATCCGCGATGACCGGTATGGAGGTGCAGGTGCTCGGCAGTGTGAAAGAGAGCGATAACCTGGCGCACGTCGTCTATCGCCTGAGCCGGAACATCGGCGATACCGTGGCGACGAAGATCGCGATCACGACGGTGGAACGCGATGGAGAGACTTGGAAAGCCCAGCTCAACGCCGACCTCGAAAATGTGGCTCGCGCGATCTCCGCCCGTCTGCAAAGACCGTAGCCATGCCACTTCTCGAAGTCCGCAATCTCCGCACCTGGTTCCCTGTCCGAACCGGCATCCTCCGCCGCCATACGGACGACGTGAAGGCGGTCGATGATGTCAGTTTCACGATCGAAGAGGGCACGACGGTCGGGCTCGTGGGCGAAAGCGGGAGCGGCAAGACGACGATCGGGCGCACGATTTTGAAACTCGCGCCCGCGACCGGTGGCGAAGTGTTTTTCAACGGGCGCAGCATCCTGCCGCTCACGGAAACGGAGTTCCGCCCGCTCCGGCGCGAGATGCAGATGATTTTCCAGGATCCGTTCGGTTCGCTGAACCCGCGCCACACCATTTTCCAAATCGTGAGCGAAGCGCTGGAGATTCATTTCCCGCAAATGAACCGCGCCGAACGCGAGGCGCGCGTGGTCGAATTGCTGAACCAAACCGGTCTCAAGCCCGAAATGCGGCACCGCTATCCGCACGAGTTCAGCGGCGGCCAGCGCCAGCGCATCGGCATCGCCCGCGCCCTCGCCGTGAAGCCGAAATTTATCGTCTGCGATGAACCCGTCAGTGCGCTCGACGTGAGCGTGCAGGCGCAAATCGTGAATTTGCTCCAAGACCTGCAAGAGGAGCTGAAGCTCACCTATCTCTTCATCGCGCATGATCTCGCGGTGGTGGAGCACATCAGCGATCAGGTGCTCGTGATGTATCGCGGCAAAATCGTGGAGAATGCGAGCGCTGAAGCCATCTACGAAAACCCGCAGCACGAATACACGAAGCGTCTGCTCGCCGCCGTCCCGAAGTTTGCGTGAAGAAGTTGAAGGTCGAGGGTCGAAGGTGTCCCGAGCCGCCTACGGCTCTCAAATGGAAGTCGCCTCGCAACTTTTCCTCGCCTTCGACGAAGAATATCTGGACGAGGCAACGCTGGACCCCATTCTCGAAAAGGCCCGCATCCTTTCCGTCAAAATCGCGTCTCTAAACCGCTCCTTACTCGTGAAAGCCAGCAAAGTCTCAGTCCGCTAACCTTCGTCCCTCGACCCTCGACCTTCGACCAATCCATGACGCCCCTCATCAGAAAACTCCTCGGCATGAACTGGGTGCTCGTCGCGGCGATGCTGGCACTGTCGGTGTTCGGAGTCTTCGCCGTTTACAGCGCCACGTTTTTCCGCCCGGTGGACTACTGGCAGCGGCAGGTGGTTTGGGTCGGCGTTGGCCTTGCGATTTTCATCGTGTGCAGCGTGCTGGATTACCGCTGGATCAAGTGGTTCGCGCTGCCGCTTTATCTCGTCAGCATCGGCCTGCTCATGCTCACCTACACGAGCCTCGGCCAGGAGCACGGCGGCGCGAAGTGCTGGCTGAAGCTGCCGGGCATCGGCACGATGCAACCTTCCCAGCTCTGCGTGATCGCGGGCGTGCTCGTGGTTTCGCTTTTCCTCAGCCAGTTCCGCCGCATCCATCCTTTCCTGAAGCTGTGCATCGTCGCCGCGATCGTCGGCGGGCCGATGGCGCTCATCTTGAAGCAGCCGGATTTCGGCATGACGCTCGTGTGGGTTCCGACGATCATGGTCATGCTTTTTCTCGGCGGAATCCCGAAGCGCTATCTGATCGTCATCGTCCTCATCGGGCTGTGCGCCGTCCCGCTCGCGATCAATTTTGTGCTCAAACCATATCAGCGGCAGCGCATCGTCACCTTCATCGATCCCGGCATTGACCCGCGCGGCGCCGGCTGGGCCATCAATCAATCGCTCATTGCGATCGGTTCCGGCGGTTTGAACGGCAAAGGATTCAAGGCGGAGAACACGCTCGTCGAACAAGGCTTCCTGCCGGGCACGACCGTGCATACGGACTACATTTTCTCGGCGATCGGCGAACAGTGGGGCTTCGTCGGTGGGGTCGTTTTGCTCGGAACATTCGCCGTGCTGTTGCTGAGCATGCTTTTCACCGCGTACCAGTCCTCAGACGAAATAGGTCTGCTCATCACCGCCGGATTCTGTGGGCAGATTTTCTTCCACGTGTACCAAAACATCGGCATGACCGTTGCGCTCATGCCGATCACTGGACTGCCGCTCCCGCTCGTGAGCTACGGCGGCACGTTCATCGTCATGGTGATGTTTGGCCTTGGCCTCGTGAACAGCGTCTGGATTCACCGCAAGGTGCTCGCGTGATTCACGGCTTTGCCGATCGGAGTCGCAGATATTCGTTCGCGGCGGTCTTCACGAAATAAAACTTCTCTCCGCCCGCATCGGCAGGCGGCTCGCGGAGTTCGTAAATCGTCAGCTTCGCCGCCGTGTCGCGCGCGGAGGGCTGCATCTTCGTATCGCGGGACTCAAATTTTTCGTAATTTATCGGCACGAGCGCTCCGCCTTTGAAGCGAGCGACCACCGCCGGCGGATTCGGAGGGGGCGAGGGCAGGGGATAATACGCGCGATCACCGACCGCGGTGTTTTCAGAAAACGCTTCGAGCTTCTCAAAACGGCTGCGGTCAATCCGCGCGAGAAGCGTTTGCACCAACAGCCCGAAGATCAGGCATCCACCAAGCAGCGCGAGCATCCGCGCTCCGACGATCGGTAGCGGTTCGGTGGAAGATTCGGATTCGCGCATCCGTTGTTTATCCATCGCGGAAACCGCGGGCACAAGCTCCGCGCAGATGTGGGTTTTGGGAGGGCGAGGCTCCCGCCGAGCCGGGAAGACGCGTGGCTCGGCAGGAGCCTCGCTCTCCGACCGAAAATCAATCCACTTTCCCAAGCACGAGCACGGCATTGATACCGCCAAAACCAAACGCATTATTCATCGCGTAGCGCAGCGTTTTTTCGCGACCGTGGTTCGGCACGATGTCGAGATCACACGCCGGGTCGGGCGTTTCGTGATGCAAAGTCGGCGGTAAAAAACCGCGATCGAGCGCGAGCGCGCAGAGGATGGTCTCCATCGCGCCAGTCGCGCCGAGCGGGTGGGCGGTGAAAGGTTTGGTGCCGCTGACGGCGAGCTTGTACGCGTGGTCGCCGAAAACGGCGCGGATGGCGGCGCATTCGTTCGCGTCGTTGAGTTGCGTGCCGCTGGCGTGGGCGTTGATGTAGTCAATGTCCGTCGGCGCGAGGCGCGCGTCCGTGAGCGCGGCGTTCATGCAGTCAATCACCGCCTCGCCGCTCGGAAGCGGAGTCGTCATGTGATAGGCCTCATTGTTCAGGCTGTAGCCGAGCACTTCCGCGTAAATGCGCGCGCCGCGCTGGCGGGCGTGTTCGTATTCCTCGACGACGAGCGCCGCCGCGCCTTCACCCATCACGAAGCCATCGCGATTTAAGTCAAAAGGCTTGCACGCGTGCGGAGGATAGCCCGCCCATCGGCTCATCGTGCGGATGAAATCGAACGCGCCAAACGTGAGCGGGCTGAGCGGTGCCTCGGACCCACCGGCGATCATGACATCCGCCATCCCGTCCCGGATGTAGCGCATCGCTTCGCCGACGGAGATGACGCCGCTCGCGCACGAATTCGAGTTCGTCGTGCCCGGCCCGCGGAAGCCGTATTCGATCGCGATATTCGAGTGCGCGCTGCCGCCGAACACTTGCAGCGCGAGCGTCTGATTCACCCCGCGCTGTCCCTTTTTCAAAAAACGCTGATGCTCCGACTCCGCGCCCGCGATGCCGCCGAGTGCTGTGCCAAAGCTGACTCCCACGCGCGCGTTTGGTTTTTCCTTCGACCAGGGCAGGCCGGAATCTTCCAGCGCGAGCAGAGTGCTGGCCACGCTGAATTGCGCATAGCGATCGAGCCGTTTGAGTCGATGCGGTGGAAAGAAAACCGTCGGATCCCAGTCGCGGATTTCGCCCCCGCAGTGCGCCTTCAGTTCGCCCGTGTCGAAGCTCGTGATCCGCGAAATCCCGCTCCGCCCCGCGCGAATGCTCTCCCAAAAAGCATCCACACCGATGCCCGTGCAGGTAATCGGCCCGACTCCAGTGATGACGACCCGCCGCGCATTTTCATTTTCCATTTTCAAAGTGTTCCTTGAATCGCACGAGCGTGCGTCTCGCGACATGACCGATGAAGAATCTGTCGATGACCGGCTCCGCCAGCCAGGCCAGCGCGCGCACGCGGAATTTCAAATCGTGGACGATCTCGACCCGCGTGCCGTCGCGCGTCGGCGTCAGCGTCCAAATCACTTTCATGCCCTTCGTCCATTTCTTCAG
>JANLQB010000734.1:0-1599 GCA_031367565.1 Verrucomicrobiota bacterium | reverse complement strand
TTTCGTCGCGGCTTCGCCGTCCACGTTGCCGTTGAGGTAAATGCGCCGCAGCCCGTCGCCAGAGGTGTGCGCGACGTGAATCCACTCGCCCACCGGCAGCGTGCTTTCGCCTTTCACGTCCGAAAAATCGCTATCCACGCGAATGTGTGGCGGGCTTTGAAACAGCATCCGCACCTTGCTCCCGCGCCCGCCGCCCTCGTTGCCCCAGCCGATGATCGTCCCGTTCGCCTTTTCCGCGCGAAACCACAACTCCGTCGTGTGCGTACTGTCGCCCGCTGGATAGTTCGGAATTTTCTCGCCGCAAAAAACGCCCTGCCCGCCCGCGAGATGCCGCGCCTTCCCGATCATCCCGCGCACCGTCGTCGTCCCCACGTCTTTCGATTCGAGCGTCCCCACTTCATCCACCACCGCATCGCCGAGATGCCACACACTCGCGTAGCCGTTCGATTCATTGAACACCGCCTTCCCATTCGACTCATTCACGGCATCCGCCTTTCCCCAAAACACGTGCAGCTCCTGCCGCGCGTTTCCTTCGATCTTCGGCACGCGCACCCAGATGCTCGCCTCGCCATTCGCGGCATCCCATTCCTCGATCTGATACGGCAGCATTTCGCCGCTGCTCGCGCAAAAGCGCACGTCTTCGCCACCGGCCTTCGCCTGCCCGAAATCGAACCAGTCCTTGTGCAGACGGACCAGTACCGGGAATCCCTCGACCGCGACGCCCGCTGGCAAGTTTGCGCCCTCAGGCGTCGTGAGAATCGTCATTGCGCTTTGATGGCTCCAGCCTTGCAACAGGAGCGAGTCGCCACCCGCTTTCGCCGAACGCTCCCGCGCTTTCCCTCGGATCATGTCATTCGCCTGCTTCAGCCGTTCAGGCCACGCAAACGTAGGCGCGGTCGCCGGATCATAGCCATCAAGATGTCCGGTCAGCCGCGTCGGCGGCTTCGTGTATTTCAGCACCGTCTCGCCAAACACCTCACGACACATCGCCGCGAGCCCGGGATCGTATTCGATTAACAGCGCCCTCGTGTTCACATGGTTATGGTCGTGATCGTTCACCCGATTGTTGTCGAACCACGACTGCACGCCCTCCGCGAAATACTCGTGATGATTCGTCGCCGCATACTTGCCTTTCCAAAGCCCCGCCTTCATCGCCGCGTCGTAGGTCGCCTGGAGTCGGGTATCAAAAGTCGGGTCCACATTCACCAGCCCGCGCAGATGGATGTTGTGCGCGAACTCATGAATCAAAATGCACTCCTGCGCATACGGATCGCCTGGATAGCACAGCACATTTTCCTCCGCGCAGGAGCAAAGCGAATCGGTCTCGCTGCCGCCGAGCCCGCGAGCCCGCGTGTCCCAATAGTCCTTCCCCGACAGCGCACCCGCTTCCGCCGGCTTTTCCTCGGCGAGCCGCGCGAACTCCGGCAAATCCGTCGTGAACTCATTCCACGCCATGAGGCAAAGCCGCGCGCCGCTTTTTACCATCGCCTCGCGCACCTCGGGCCGATTCCCGAGCATCTGATCCAGGATGAAAGCAGCCTCCTTCAGCGCGTACGGATTCACCTTCGCCGACGCCACGATCGGAAACCCATGTGCGCT
>JANLQB010000718.1:0-1733 GCA_031367565.1 Verrucomicrobiota bacterium | reverse complement strand
ATGCCTTCTCCCGAGGTCTTTTATTTGCACATCCACGGCGAGCAACTCGGGCCGTACACCGTTCCCCAGATCGATCATCTGCTGAACGCCGGCCTCATTGCCGAGGAAACGCTGTACTGGTGCGAAGGGCTGGATCAGTGGGCACCGGTGCTATCACTCGTGCCGAAGCGGGTTCACAAACGGTCGCCGGAAAAAATCCTCGCGATCCTGGTGGCGGTCGCCGCGCTGGCGCTCGCGTGCGCGTTTTTCGGACCGGTGCTCGTGAGCGGCTGGCGCGAGGCAAGCCAGCATGAATACACGGCGAGAGCAGCCTACTGGCGCGCGCGCGAAGTCGTGCGCAATCGCAGCGTGCCGGCGGGTTCACTCGTCAACTTCTCGCGCTTTTCCCAAAGCAAGGTGGGGCTAAAACCACCAGGCGATGCTGCGGTCGCGCTCCGCGGCGAACTCATCGACGCACGAGGGACATCGCAGCCGATGGTGTGGTACGTGGATATGAAATTCGACACGCAGCGTGCGGAGTGGTCCGGCGCACCGGCGGCGGAGCCTGCGAAAAAGTAGCGACTCGCTTTACTCCCACTCGATCGTCGCGGGCGGTTTGCTGCTGATGTCGTAGCAGACGCGGTTCACGCCTTTCACCTCGTTGATGATGCGCGTGCTGATGCGCGCGAGCACATCGTAGGGGACGCGGACCCAATCGGCAGTCATCCCGTCCTGACTTTCCACGATGCGCACGGCGATGGTCTGCGCGTAGGTGCGCTCGTCGCCCATGACTCCGACGCTGCGGATCGGGAGCAGGACGGCGAAGCTTTGCCAGACTTTGTAATACCAGTCGCTCGCCTTCATTTCGCTGACCACGATGGTGTCGGCGTCGCGCAGGATGCGGAGGCGTTCGGGCGTGATTTCGCCCAGGATGCGGACGGCGAGACCGGGGCCGGGGAAGGGCTGGCGCTGCACGATTTCTTTCGGCAGGCCGAGCTGCGCGCCGACTTCGCGGACTTCGTCTTTGAAGAGCTGGCGCAGCGGCTCGACGAGCTTGAACTTCATGTTCTTCGGCAGCCCACCGACGTTGTGATGACTCTTAATTAGCGCCGCGGGATTGCCACCGATGGCGACGGATTCGATCACGTCGGGATAGAGCGTTCCTTGCGCGAGGAATTTGAACTTCGACTTGTGTTTTGTGCCGGTGATCTCTTTCACCGCATCCTCAAAAACACGGACGAATTCCGTGCCGATGATTTTGCGTTTCCGCTCGGGCGAGGTGATGCCGCGCAACTTTTTCAGGAAACGCGCCGAGGCGTTCACGGTTTTGAGTTTCACGTGAAAGTTGTCGCCAAAGACGCGCTTCACCGCTTCGGCTTCATTGGAGCGTAGCAGGCCGTTGTTCACAAAAACGCAGGTGAGCTGATCGCCGATCGCCTTGTGCAGCAGCGCCGCGGCAACGCTGGAATCCACGCCGCCGCTCAGTCCGAGCAGGACGTGATCGTTGCCGACTTGCTGGCGGATTTCCGCGCACGTCTGCTCGATGAACGAGCCCATCGTCCAGTCCATGAGACAGCCGCAAATGCCATACACGAAATTGCGGATGATCTCTTTCCCGCGCGGCGTGTGGACGACTTCGGGGTGAAACTGGATGCCGAAAAAGTGCTTCTTCGGCTGCTCGATCGCGGCGAACGGCGAGTTGTCCGTGTGGCCGACGGTGCGGAATCCGCGCGGGAGTTTCGTCACTTTGTCGC
>JANLQB010000704.1:0-1633 GCA_031367565.1 Verrucomicrobiota bacterium | reverse complement strand
TGGCAGCTATTTACCCATGACCTTTAGAAGGATGAAGACGAGGATGGCCAGTCCGGCACCGCCGCCGAGCAGGTAAGTCATGAAAGCCCAGCCAGCGGCGGCTAGGATGGGGGTGTAAGCTAGGATCAACGGAGTCATAATAGAGTTGGAGTTAGAGTTGCACCCCGATTCGCAATGCATCGGACGCGCGGTTGTATCTCTTAAATTTTTCCTCGCTGAGAGGGGCATTCGAGACGGTTGCGATGAAATGAGAAAAGTCGGCGCAAACGCCGCCATCGAATGCGCGCCGATGATGAGACAGGCAATGAAGCCGACGGGCGGAAGGAGCAGGATGAACCACACCCAGGCCAGCGTCGCTGCGGGCCGCTTTTATGACCGCAGCAGAGGAGGAGGCGCCGCGCGGCACCTCTAAATCGCAGGCGATCAGCAGCCCGCCACTCACGACCGTGCGTGAATCATCTCAACATTTCCATCCCCGCCGACACTGTTTCCACCGCATTGGTCGTGGGAGCCCAGGTGAACTGGCAGGCGGAGCAATAAAAGTTCCGATCAATCAGTCCGACCGCCGCCGCGATGGAAGGCATCGCGCCGATGATGGTGCTGCGCGAAAACTGCGGGTATTCGACTCGGGTGGAGCCACAATCCGGGCACCGAATGGCGGATTTCAAAACGCCTTCGCTGGCATCGAGTTCCTTGAGACGGTGCAAGGCCGCGTCGATGTCATCCTTGGGCACCCGGACATGGCAGTGGGCGCGGGGATGCAGATTGTAAAACTTCCAGAACTGTTCTGCCGCGTCGCTTTGCGCGGTGGCTTGGAAGCCCTCCGCAGCCAGCCGGGCGGCAAGCCTTTCAGCGAATTCGAACTCATCAAATGAAGCAATGGATACTTGGTCGGACATACTTCCTTTTCGCGGATGGAGGCATGGCTGCGGGTATCAATCGCGAGATACCACCATTTTTCTCCCAGCCGTTTCCGCAGCGGCGCGCGCTTTTTCGGAGGTGAATACGACACGCACGGGCTCGCCGATCCCGGCCCGCATGATCCTGCGCTCGATCGCGAACTTTCGGTGGAGGTGCTCGTGCCATACGTCCGCTGCGGGCCGCAATCGCGAAGAGGAGAATATTATGAAGATCATCCTCATCATTCTCACCGCCACCGCCTTCGTCTTTGCTCAAACCGGGTGCTCCACTCACGCCAGCCTCGGCAATCGCGATCAACACGGGGCAGGCGTTTCCGCCAAGACGCGGGGCGCCGAAAAAGGGGTCCACGCCAACGTCTATTAAGTGTCGGTGGTCCGCTGAAAACGTGGCAGCCCGCGCGAACTACGGCCCAAGTTTTTGCGCCGTGAGTTGATCGAGCAATTGCCGGAGCTGGTCGATGTTCACGGGCTTCACGAGGTGGGCGAAAAAGCCCGCTTCCTTCGTCTGGCGCAGGTCGTCTTCCATGCCGTAGCCGCTCAGGGCGATGCCGGGAACGGGGCGCTGGCGCTGAATTTCGCGCATGAGTTCCAGCCCGCTGCCGTCGGGCAGGCCGAGATCGCTGATAATGGCGTCGAACCGCTCGGCGGCGAACGTGGAGAGCGCCTCGTGCATCGTGCTCGTGATGGTGACGGTGTGGCCGCTGCGCGTGAGG
>JANLQB010000969.1:0-10138 GCA_031367565.1 Verrucomicrobiota bacterium | reverse complement strand
CTTCGCCGGAGCAGGTCGAGTTTTTTGAAACGAAGATTCGTCCGGTTTTCGCGAATGAATGCTTCAAGTGCCACAGCGAGGAGGCGAAGAAGCTGAAGGGTGAGCTGCGGCTGGACACGCGGGCGGGGATGCTGAAGGGCGGCGATACGGGCGCGGCGGTGGTGCCTGGCGAGCCGGAGGCGAGCCTCTTGATCAAGGCGGTGCGTTACAAGGATCAGGACACGGCGATGCCGCCGAAGAAGAAACTGAGTGACGCGCAGATCGCGGACCTCGAAGCGTGGGTGAAGATGGGAAGTCCGTGGCCGGAAAAAGTCGTACCGGCGGCTCCGGTGGCGACGGAGAGAAAGGCTTACGATTGGGAGAAGTTTCGCGCGGAGCATTGGGCCTTTCGGAAGATCGTGAAAGTCGAGCCGCCTGCCGTGAAAGACGCGGCTTGGGCGCGCAGCCCGATCGACCATTTTGTGCTCGCGGGGCTGGAGGCGGCATCGCTGAAACCAGCGTCGCCAGCGGACAAAGGCACCCTGCTTCGCCGGGCGTATCTCGACCTGAGCGGGCTGCCGCCCACGCCGGAGGAGGTCGCGGCGTTTGTGGATGACTCGTCGCCCGATGCTTTCGCCAAAGTCGTGGACGCGCTGCTGGCTTCTCCTCACTACGGCGAACGCTGGGGCAGGCACTGGCTGGATGTCGCGCGCTACAGCGATGGCATCGGCGGGGCGCTCGACCCGGAGCCATTGCCGGAGATTTGGCGGTATCGCGATTGGGTAGTCGCGGCGCTGAATCGCGACCTGCCGTACGATCAATTCGTGCGGGCGCAAATCGCGGGCGATGTCGGGGCAGAAGACCGCGAGGCGGGGATCCCGACCGGATTTTTTGCGGTGGGTCCGAGTTACATCACCGATGGAAACACGGACGAGGCCGTGGCGCAGGCGCGCGCGGAGACGCTGGCGGATCGCGTGGATACTTTTTCGCGCGGGTTCCTCGGGCTGACGGTCGCGTGCGCGCGCTGTCACGATCACAAATTCGACCCGATCACGACGAAGGATTACTACGCGCTCGCGGGCATTTTTAACAACACGGCAACCGGGCTGATGCCCACTTCGCCGCAACCGGTCGTCACGGAATTCGACGCCGCGCAGAATGCGATCAAGGAGCAGGACAAGAAGGTCAAAGAAGCCGAGAAGGCGAAGGCGGATGCGACTGGGCTGAAAGCGGAGCTGGAGCGGCTTCAAAAAGCCGCGCCTCCGATTTACCAAAGGGCGCACATGCTCGCCGAGAGCGGCAGCAAGGACATGGCAGTCGCGATTCGCGGCGATTTACGAAAGCCCGGCGAGCCCGCACCGCGCCGCTTTCTCCAAATCGTCGCGGGAGAAAACGCGCCGCTTTTGAACGAAGGCAGCGGCCGCCGCCAGCTCGCGGACGCGGTGGTCGATCCGGCGAATCCGCTGACCGCGCGCGTGATCGTGAACCGCGTGTGGAAGCATCACTTCGGGCAGGCGCTCGCGCGGACGCCGAGCAATTTCGGCGTGATCGGCGAGAAGCCCACGCATCCTGAATTACTCGACTGGCTGGCCGCGACCTTCGTCGAGAACGGCTGGTCGCTGAAGAAGCTGCATCGCGCGATCCTGCTCTCCGCGACGTGGCAGATGAGCAGCCGCTACGATGCCGCTGCCTTCGCGAAGGACGGCGAGAATCGCCTACTCTGGCGCATGAACCCGCGTAAACTCGAAGTCGAATCCTGGCGCGACAGCCTGCTCGCGGTGACCGGCGAACTCGACGCCGCGCTTGGCGGGCCGGCCGAGGACTCGATCTTCGAAGGCCAACGCCGCACGCTTTACGGCACCGTCAGCCGCAACGGCGATCACTACAAATCCGACGAATTCCTGCGCCTCTTCGATTTCCCAGCGCCACGCGCGACGAGCGAAGCGCGCACCGTGAGCACGGTGCCGCAGCAGTATCTTTTCATGCTGAACAGCCCCTTCATGAACGCGCGCGCGAAGGCGCTCGCCGAACGTCTCGCGCGCGAGTCCACCGACGATCGCGCCCGCATCGAACGCGCCTACCAGCTTCTCTACGCGCGTCCACCCGAGTCGGGTGAAACCGATGTCGCCCTCGCCTTCCTCGCCGACGAAGCCGCCGGCGAACCCAGCGCGCGCTGGCAATCCCTCGCGCAGGTCCTACTCTCCGCGCACGAATTCCGGCAAATCCAATAACCTTCATCCACTTTGATCTCCTCACTGCTTCACTTCATCTTCCGTCGTTCAGGTTCTATGCTTCCGGCGGCGGCACTCTTCGCCTGCGCTCATTTGGTGCAGGCGGAAGGCGAGTGGAATCCGGACGCCACCTTCCCCGCGCTCAGTCCCGCCGAGGCGATCAAGATGATCGAGGTGCCGAAGGGCCACCATCTCGAGTGTGTAGCGAGCGAACCGATGGTGGAAGAGCCCGCCGCTTTCGCCTTCGACGGCAACGGCTCGATCTACGTCTGCGAGTGGCGCACCTACATGCAGGACGAGCACGCCACCGGTCAGCTCGATCCCGTCAGCCGGGTCGTGAAGCTCACGGACACGAACGGCGACGGCATCATGGATCAGCGCACGGTCTTCATCGACAACATCATCCTCCCGCGCTCGGTTCTCCCGCTGCACGACCGCGTGCTGGTTTACTTCACTGAGTCGCAGACGATCTGGGCTTACTTCGACGACAACAAGGACGGCGTGGCCGACCGCCGCGAAGTCGCATGGCAGGGGGGCGAGGACCACGGCAACATCGAGCATCAGCAAAGCGGCCTGCTGTGGAATCTCGACAACACCCTCTGCACGAACGACCGCCGCCTGAGCTGGAATGGAGGCAAGCTTCAATCCCTGCCGCACAGCCGCAGCCGCGTCAGCCAGTGGGGTCTCGCGCGCGACGACGACGGGCGGTTCGTGTGTAGTTGGGGCGGCGGCGCGAATCCCGCGCATTCCTTTCAGCTTCCCGCAGGCTACCCGATCCTCGACCTGAAGGAACACGACGCCGACTACGAACGCCCGTGGGGCATCTGTCCCGTGTGGGATTTCAGCGACGGCGGCTACGATGTGCAGCGTCAGGCGCAGCTCACGAGTTTCTCCGCCACCTGCGGCCAGAGCGTCGTGCGCAGTCCGCTCTTTCCGGGATGGTATGGCAACTCCCTCGGCTGCGAACCCGTGGGCCGTCTCATCCGCATGAGCCGCTACACGTGGCAGGACGGTCAGGGCACCGCGCACAATGCGTTTCCCGGCAGCGAATTCATCCGCGGGAAGGACGCCTACTTCCGCCCCGTGTGGACCGAGAGCGGCCCCGACGGTGGCATCTATATTGCCGACCTCTACCGCGGCATCATTCAGGAAAAAGAGTGGTTTCCCTCCGAGGTCACGCCCGAGTTACAAGCCCACTACGTCGAAGACTATCGCAAAAACAAACTCAGCCAGTGGGTCGAGCGTTACCAGCGCGTGAAACGTTGGGGCATGATCAAAGTCCACCGCCACGGACGCATCTATCGCCTGCTACCGGACGGCCAGCCCGCAGGCAAACTCCCGCACATGCTCGATGAAACGCCCGTGCAACTCGCCGCACATCTCGCCGATCCGAACGGTTGGTGGCGCGACACCGCGCAGATGCTCATCGTTTCCCGCGGCGACAAATCCGCCGTGCCCGCGCTCATGGAAATGACACAGCACGCCGACACCAACGCGCGCATTCACAGCCTGTGGGCGCTGCGCGGTCTCGACTCATTGAAAAAGGAAACCGTCCTCGCCGCCTTGAAGGATAAAGAACCGCGCGTGCGTCGCGCCGCCGTGCAACTCGCGGAGCCTTGGCTCGCGCAGAAGGACGCGCCCGCCGTCGAGGCGATCAAGTCGCTCGCCACCGACTCCGATGCCCAAGTCGCCACGCAGGTCTTCCTCGCATGGCGATTCGCCGGACAGCCCGGCGAATTCAAACCCGGCAACCGCCCGCTCCCGCTCGTCGCCGCTGTGCAGAAACACGACACCAACGAGGCCCTGCAAAACAAACTCAGCGACGCCGCAAAGAAAGGCCGCGAGGTCTATGAAAATCTCTGCATGTCCTGCCACGGCCTCGACGGCATGGGCATCAAAGCCGCCGACAACCTCCTCGCCCCACCCCTCGCTAAATCCGCATGGATGGCGAACAACGGCAACGTCAACGTCCTCGCCCGCATCCTCCTCAAAGGCCAGGCCGGTCCCATCGACGGCACCACCTACGGCGCCGGCCTCATGCCCCCGCTGGAGAAAACCCACACCGACGAACAAATCGCCCACGTCCTCACCTACGCCGGCGAACGCTGGCATGGCTGGAACCGCGCCGTCACCGCCGAGGAAGTCGCGCGCATCCGCAAGGAAATCGAAGCGCGCACCGCTCCGTGGAATAGCGAGGAATTGAAGGCGCTCAAGAAATAGTTTGATCCTGTCCGGAACGTAAAGTGACGATGCACCGCCGATCACCCACGCGGCACGTCGTCAGGAAATCCAATCCAAACACTGGACTCCGGTTATGAAGACACTAACTGTCTTCTACTCTGCGACTCCGACCTATCGCTATTGGGGATACGTTGGTTGGCTGATGGTTATGCTACTTGGTGCCGTCTCGCTGCGAGCGGATGAAGTGAAACTGAGCGCGGATTTCTCGGTCCACGCCGGCACCATTCGCCCGCTCCACGGGATCAACAAAGGTCCGCTGGCCCCAGGCGGAATTTTCGACGTGATCAAGGAGCAGAAGGAATTGGGGATTCCGTTCACGCGCCTGCATGACTGCGGCTGGCCCAATCCGTATGTGGTCGATCACCATGTAGTTTTCCCCAATCCAAACGCTGATCCAACGCTGCCTGAGAGCTACGATTTCCGGCTTACCGACGAATACATCGAGGCGGTGCGCAAGACCGGCGCGGAACCCATCTACCGCTTGGGCGAAAGCATCGAGCACACGAGTGTGAAACGCTTTGTGCATCCACCGGCGGATATGGAAAAGTGGGCGGCGGTCTGCCTTGGCATTATCCGGCATTACAACGAAGGCTGGGCCGGCGGATTCCACCACCGCATCCGCTACTGGGAGATTTGGAACGAGCCTGAGAACCGCCCGGTGATGTGGAGTGGCACGGATGACGACTATCTCCGGCTCTACCGCACCGCGGCCACGGCCATCAAAAAGCAGTTCCCCGAACTGAAGGTGGGGGGGCCCGCACTCGGTGCCAGCGGTAGCTTTGTGAATGGAGAGTTTCGGCCCACGGATTTCGCCGTGAACTTTTTGGCGATGTGTCGCAAGGACAACGTGCCGCTGAATTTCTTCTCGTGGCACTGCTACACGGCTGACCCCGCCGAGCTTTCCACGCGCGCCCGAGCCATCCGGAGACTGCTTGATTCCAAAGGCTTCACCGAGACCGAGAGCCATCTCAACGAATGGAATTATCTTCCCGACAACGCTTGGGGGCCCATCACCCGCTCCGGAACTCCCAGCACCCGCCAGCGCACCTACGAAGCGATGGCCGGAGCGCCGGGAGCAGCGTTCGCCGCCGCCGCTCTGTTGGAACTCCAGGACGTACCCGTGAACGTCTGCAATTTCTTCCACGGCGAATTGGGAGGGTTCGGCATTTTCACCGAACAAGGCGTGCCGCTGAAAGTCTATCAGGCCTTTCGCGCGTTTCAGGGGTTGATGGAAACGCCCAAGCGCGTGGAAACCGGCGGCGCCGTTGCCGGGAAAATCGCCTTCGCTGCCGGACTGAGCGCCGACGGCCGCGAAGCGACTTTGCTGGTAAGCAATTTTGCCGACGCGCACTCTGAGCTCGTCCTGAATTGGAAAAGTTTCGCGTGGACCGGCGGGGTGACTGCAGAGATCCACACCGTCGATGCCGCGAGCGATTTCGCGAATGTGCGGAGCGAGTCGCTTGCGGATGATCGCCCAAGTCTTCACCTGACGCTGAAGGCACCGGCCCTCGCGTTGATTCGTTTGCGCCCCACGGACGGCGTGATGGCTAAGACGAAGTTGTCAGTGATTTCACCCGCGAATCGGCTGGTTTTCCAGCGCAATCAAGCTGGGAACGCGACGCTCTCCGTGGCCGGGAACTGCGCATGGCCAGGGATGGCGATCGAGGCGCGGATGGTTGACACGGCCACAGGCAAGGCCGGCGATTGGACCTCGTTGGGCAAGGTTCAACCGGACTCCACCTACCGGGGTAGCCTCACCGTCGCAGCCGGCTGGTATTCGCTGGAAGTTCGCGCGCATGGCGAAGGGCATTCGACTGTCGCAACGGTTGAGCGAGTCGGCGTCGGGGAGGTGTTTGTAGTCGTGGGCCATTCGGTGGCGCACGGCGGGGCGATCAATCTTCCGGGAGCAGCAGACGACCGTGTCAGCACCATTGCCTTGCCCGCAGGCGATATGGAATCGCAGTGGCAGTATAAGTTCACCGGCAACCCGCGCTTCCTGCCGGACGCGGTTGGAAGACATTTCGATTCCGATGTCCAGCCGGCTCCGGCCGGGAACGGCACTTACTTCTGGGCCGCGTTCGCCGAGCACGTCGCCGAGGCGCAACACGTGCCGGTGCTGATCCTCAACGCCGCCTTCGGCGGCACCAGCCTGGAACACTGGGCCAAATCCGCGCGCGGCGAACCCTTCGCGCACCCGTTCGTCAATTCGTCAATTCGCATGCCCTACCTTCGCCTTGAACATGCGCTGAAGAAGTATTGTGCCGTCACGGGCCTGCGGGCGATTCTCGCCGACCAAGGTCAGAACGATTGGCCGGAGAAGGACGAGAACAAGATCATCGCGAACTATCAGGCTTGGATCGAACAGGCTCGGAAGGACACCGGCTTCCCTAATCTTGCCGTGGTGATAAATCGCCAATCGCCCCCCGACGGCTTCGGCCAGATCCGGCGAGTGCAGGACCGCATGATCAAAGAATACCCATTTTGCTTCCCCGGCCCGAACTACGACACCTTGGACAAAGACGATACCGTTGACAAAGTTCACCTCAGCGAATCCGGTGCGAGGAAGGCTGCGCAGCTTTGGGCGACCGCGCTGGACGCGAATTTTTTCAAGGCCGCAGTCCCTTTGCCAGCAAAGTAGAGGGTTGCAGGGTTTCGCCAACCGCCAGTGCTGCACAAATCCGGAAAGGCGGTCGGCGGTAAGCCCTGTTTCAGATAGCAATCCGGCGCGCAGGTTCTAACGTCCCACACCAGTCCCGGTCATTGGAGTAACCGTCATGCTATTCAGCCAACACGAAGCCGCCTTCCGCCGCGCCGCGAGCCACATTTCGCGACGTGATTTTCTCAACCGCCTCGGCGCGGGCATGGGCGCGGTCGGCCTTGCCAGCGTGCTGAATCCGGTGCGTGCGCTTGGCGCGACACCTTCTTCGCCGCTGATTCCGAAGCTCCCGCATTTCGCGCCGAGGGCGAAACACGTCATCCAGCTTTTCATGCCGGGCGGGCCTTCGCAGGTGGACACCTTCGACTACAAACCGATGCTCGCGAAGCACGCGGGCGAGCGGCCGGAAATCGTGGATCGCAAATCTCTGCGCAACACGAAGAACGGGCTGATGCCTTCGCCGTTTGGCTTTCAGCAGTACGGGCAGACGGGCAAGTGGGTGAGCGACATTTTCCACAACGTGGGGCAGTGCGTGGACGACATCAGCTTCATCCACTCGATGCATACGGACATCCCGGAGCACGCGGGCGCGATGATGATGATGAATGTCGGCGCGCTTCAGCCAAACCGGCCGAGCCTCGGCTCGTGGCTCGTCTATGGCCTCGGCACGGAGAATCAGGATTTGCCCGGTTTCGTCGCGATGTCGCCGCGCGCGCAGCCCCGTGGCACGCTCGCGAATTGGGGCAACGCGTTTCTCCCCGGCGCCTACGCGGGCAGCTACGTGAACATCGCCGAGATGAAGCCCGACGCCGTGATGCGCGATTTGAAAAACACGCGCCTCCCGACCGCGGAGCAGCGCCGACAGGTCGATCTCGTGACGCAGCTCAACCAGATGCACCTCGCGAAAATGGAGCGCGATCAGGATCTCGAAGCCGGCATCGCCGCGATGGAGATGGCGTTTCGGATGCAGTTCTCGGTGCCCGAGGTTTTCGACATCAGCAAGGAAACGCAGGCCACGCGCGACCTTTATGGCGACAGCGAATTTGCGAAGGGCTGCCTGATCTCGCGCCGCCTCATCGAGCAGGGCGTGCGCGTCGTGCAGCTCTCGCTTTCCATCGACGGCTACGACATCGCGTGGGACACCGGCCACGATGACATCGTGGGTGGACATGCGCGGCTCGCGAAAGCCTGCGACCAGGGCATCGCGGCGCTGATCAAGGATCTCAAAGCGCGCGGACTCTTCGAGGACACGCTGATCGTCTGGGGCGGAGAGTTTGGCCGCGCCCCGACCTCCGAAGGCGCGAAAGGCCGCGACCACGATCACTACGGCTACACGACTTGGCTAGCGGGCGGCGGCGTGAAAGCGGGCTTCAGCTATGGAGCCACCGACGAGTTCGGATGCAGCGCCGTGGAGAATCGCGTCCACGTCCACGATCTGCACGCGACGATCCTGCACCTCATGGGCCTCGATCACGAAAAGCTCACCTACCGATATTCCGGGCGCGATTACCGGCTCACGGACGTCTCAGGGCACGTGGTGAATGAGATCATCGCGTGAGCGAGTTGGCGGCGAAGGGCCGCCGCGGTAAGCAGCGCGAGGGAAACGCCGCTCACGAATCGCTCGCGCCCACCAAAGCGCGGCGGCGCGGCATCGTGGAACGGATGCCCGGCCGGTTCATCGTCCGGCGGTGATCTGGTAAACGCGGATGCCGGGGTGCAGGTAGAGCACCGTCCCGCGCTCGCGCTCGAACACCATTTTGCCCTCGCGAAACAGCCTCTCGTAAAATGTCTTTCGACGCGCGAACTCGGCTTCCTCGCCTTTTTTCGGGCGCAGCGATTTGAGAAAAAAGCGGCCGTAGTCGCTCTCGGACACGGCGACGTGCGTGATGCCTTGGGCGAGTAGTTGTTCGTTCGTGCCGAGGTCGGCGGCAAACTTTGAAGCGATGACTTTTTGCGGGATCGCATCCGCCGCGACGCCGTCGGGTTTCTTCGGATCAGGGAGCCAGATGCGGCTGTCCTTGGCGATCACGGCGTCGGCGGGGAGTTGGTCGCGACACCATGCCTGCAAGTCGCGCGAGTCGTCCGTTTGCAAGGCGCGTTCGTAGCGCAGCCACGACGGAAGCTGGCTGAGCACGAGCACGATGGCGGCGAGCGGCGCGGCCCATTTCCGATGGAAAAGCCGCGCGACATCCGGCACGGCGAGCGCGGCGAGGACAGTGAACATCGCGGTCGCGGGGAGGAAGTAGCGGTCGTTTTCCTTGGGCGAAAAGGAGAGCATGAGCGCGTAGAAAAAAGGGAACGCGACGGCGTGCCAGCGCGTGAGCGTGATGGCCGTCCAGCCACCCCAGCGCGCGGCGAGGAAGAGCGCGAGCAGGAGCCAGATCGCGGGCGTGGTGTTGTCGATGAAGACGTTCCAATACTGCGCGTGAGGGATGCTGCGCGTGCTGCCTTTCTGGCCTTCGACGACGAAAGTGGTTTCGCGTGCGAAGGCGGATTGGAAGGTGGTGAAGTCGGAAATGAGCGGCCAGTTGACGATGAGCAGCACGGCGACGAGTCCGGCGGCGAAGGCGACGCGGCGGTATTTACCCGGCGCTTTCAGCAGCGTGGGTCCGGTCGCGAGGAGCACGACGGCACCGATATATTTTCCCGAGATCGCCAGCGCGCACGCCGCTCCCATCGCGCAGGCATTTGCCAGCGATGGCTTCGTTTCAAAAAGCCCGAGCGCGAGGAGCGCGAGCGAGAGACCGAAGAGGAGCGCGGTGTCCTCTTTCATGTAGTGCGACAGCTCGAAAAGCTGGTGATGCAGCATGAGCGCGCCGCCCGCCGAAAGCGCCGCGAGCCAGCCGCGCCATTGGAACGCGAAGAGCGAAAACGCGACGACGGCGAGCGCGGTGAACGTGGCGGAAACCGCGCGTCCGATTTCGACGACGGACTGCGGATCGCGCGGCGAACCGCTCAGATCGCGCGCGATTTTTGACACGCGCAGGAGGAGCATCGGGTGGTTGAAATTCCACTTCCCGCTCACGACTTG